>NZ_JARAVO010000109.1:0-30206 GCF_033792805.1 Streptomyces sp. PA03-1a | reverse complement strand
TGGACGCTCCGCCAGCTCCAGGCGGCGGACGGGTCAGCGCCGGCCCGCCGCCTGGAGCTGGCGGAGCGTCCAGCCGCGCCCCCGCACGTCCAGCGGGCGCGTGGCGGCGGTGAACAACTCCGCGGCGCGCCGGTAGGAGAGCCGCCCGCGGCCGGTGCGGAACAGCGGCCCGTCGACCCGCCCGAGGGCGAGCAGCGGCAGCAACCGGGCCGATCCGTCCCCCCAGCGCAGCGGCACCCCGGTGCTCCGGCGGGTGCGGCGGTCCGGCAGGTCGAGGTCGTCGACGTCCAGCGCGAGCAGCCGTTCGATGGTGGCCCCGGTCTCGTGGAGCAGATGCCAGAACGCCTGCTCCCGCAGCGGCGCGGACAGCCGGAGCACCTCACGCACCTGGTCGGCGCCGAGTCCGGCCCCGGCTCGGCGTGCCTTCGGCACGGGCAGCGCCCGCAGGTCCTGCGTGGGGTCGCCCGACAGCCAGCCCTGCGCACGCCACCACGTCACGGCGCTGCAGAGCACCGACAGTTCACGGTTGGCGGTGCGGGCACCGACCGCCGCGGACCGTGCCGTGAAGGCCTCGCGTAGCCGCCCCGCGGTACCCGGTGCGTCGAGCAGGGCCAGCGGTACCGCCGGGGGCTCGGCGTTACGGCGCCCTCCGCCGACGGGCAGGGGGCGGTCGACGAGCCCCCAGGCCCAGGTGGCCAGCGCGATCCGGTAGACCCGCCGCGAGCCTGCGCCCAGCCCGGAGGCGGCGAGGAAGCGGTCGACAGCGACGGCGTACTCCACCGGCTGGGTCATGCGACGCCCCTCCCCTGTCGATCCCGAGATCGACCGCAGTAAATCACCCTGCGGTGTGAACTGCTGCCATCCTAAGTTGATTCGACCCGACTCAATAATTTCTTTCGCGGGCCTGGCGTGTCGCCGCGCGCCCCTTGCACGCTGCGCCCATGGCATTCGATCTCCGCCCCGCGGTCCTGCGCGAACGCGACTTCCGGCGCTTCTTCATCGGCTACACCACCTCGTTGTTCGGATCGTCGATGGCGTCGGTCGCGCTGGCCTTCGCGGTCCTGGAGACCGGCGGCGGGGGCACCGAGCTCGGCCTGGTCCTCGCGGCGCGGATCCTGCCGCTGGTGCTGGTCCTGCTCGCCGGAGGCGTCCTCACCGACCGGTGGGGCAGCCGGCAGGTGATGCTCGCCGCGGACGTCACCCGCTGCCTCACCCAGGCCGGCCTCGCCCTGGCCCTCCTCGGCGGTGATCCGCACATGGTCACGCTGATCGCGCTGGTCGTCGTCTGGGGCGCGGCCGAGGCCCTGTTCACCCCGGCTCTCGACGCGCTCGTCCCCCGCATCGTGCCGGGTGACGCGCTCTCCGACGGCAACGCGCTGCTCGGCGTGGCCCGATCGGCGGCCTCGATCGCGGGCCCGGCGATCGCGGGCGTCCTGACGGCGGCCGCGGGCGCCTCCGCGGTCCTCGCCGTGGACGCCGTGAGCTACGGGGTGAGCGTCGTGGCCCTGCTCCTGCTGCCGCGGACCGTCCGGGCCGCGGGGCCTGCCTCGTCCTTCGTCGCGGAGCTGCGCGAGGGCTGGACGGAGTTCCGCTCCCGGACCTGGCTGTGGGTCACCTCGGTCCACGTCTGCCTGTTCAACCTTTTCGTGTGGGCGCCGTTCCTCGTCCTCGGGCCGCTGGTCGCCCAGCGGAATCTCGGCGGGCCGAGCTCCTGGGGCCTGGTCATGGCCCTGTACGGGGCGGGAGCAGTGGCGGGCGGCGTGGCGATGCTGGGGCGCCGGCCCCGCCGGCCGCTGTTCGTGGGCACGGCCGCCACCCTGGGCTGGGCCATGCCGTCGGCCGCCCTCGCCACCGGGCGGCCGCTGCCCTGGATCTGCGCCGCCGCGCTGGCGGCCGGAGTCGGCTCGGCCGTGTGCGGCACCCTCTACGCCACGGCCACGCAGTCCCAGGTGCCGCCAAGTGCGCTCGCCCGGGTCAGCGCCTACGGCACCTTCGGCGCCTTCGCGCTCGGGCCGGTGGGCCTCGCGGCGGCCGGTCCGGTGTCCGTCCTGTTCGGCGTCGCGGGGGTGCTGGGCTTCGGTGCGGTCTGGCAACTCGCGGCCGTGGCCCTGGTCCTGACGCTTCCCGCCGTACGGGCGGCCCTCCCGCGGCCCGGGTCGACGGCCCCGGCCCCCGGCGGGGAGCAACAGGGCGTGGGCAGCCCCTCCCCCTCGTCCTGAGCCCTGCAGGGCCGTCAGGGGCGGTCGTGGGTCATGTGCGTCACGGTCGAGGTCGGGGTCACGCTGCGCCGGTGAACAGCGGCGTGCGGCGCCCGGCCGGACGGGGGCAAGGTGCAGCGTGAGCGTCTCGACCGCCCGGCGTCGAGCGCCGGGCCGATCGTGACGCCGCCGGCCATGAGGACGACGTCGAGGTCGTCACCGCGGAGCTCACGCGCGGCGGCGAGGCCGTGACGAAGCCGTCGAGGGGGACCGCGAGGTCCCGGGCTGCCGGATCCGAATCGGGTTGCCGTCGACCTGCGGGAACCGTTAGCGTCCCCCGGCCGACCGGGTGTCACCGGCCGGCTTCGTCGACGAGGAGGTGTGCGGCACATGTGCAGGAGTGCCCGGCAGTCGGTCCCGCGTTCCCTTTCCCACCTCCTCACGACGGAGACACCTTGTCCATGCGCATCACCCCACTGACCGACCCCGCTCACGGCCCGTCCGGCTACCGGCTGGCGTGGCTGGCGAGCGACGCGGACGCGATTCCTCTCGGATCGGCGTTCCTGCGCCTGTTCAGCGGTGCCGGGCAGGAACACCTCACCGAACTGAAGCTCCACGTCCATCCGGTCGAGCGGCGCCGCGGCGTCGGCTCGCGGCTGCTCGCCGCGGCCGTGGCGGCTGCCCGGGCGGACGGCCGGCGTTGCGTCATCGCCCAGGCCGAGGCCGGTTCGCCCGGCGACCGTTTCCTCCTGGCACGGGGTTTCCGCAGGGCCCTCGCGCTGACGTTCGCCCGGCTCCCGATGGCCGACGTGGACATCAGTGCCCTCGGTGAACTCGTCGAGCGTCCGCACCCCGGATACCGGCTGGCGTCATGGCACGGGACCGTGCCCGATGACCTCGCCACGACGTTCGCCGCGTCACGCCGGGCCATGGACGACATGCCGATGGACGACGTCGCCTACGGCACGGTGACCTGGGACGTGGACCGGGTCCGTGCTGCCGCCCAAGCCGTCGAGGCGCGAGGGGAGTTGCTGCACACCGTGGTGGCCGTCGACGATGCGGACGGCTCCATCGCCGGGTTCACCGAGCTGGTCGTCCCGGGCGACGGCAAGGGCGACGGCCAGCACTACGGCACCGCAGTCCTGCCCGAGCACCGGGGACACGGCCTGGGGCGGTGGATGAAGGCCGAGTCGATCCGGCAGGCGCGCGAGCGCCACCCCGGACTCGACGGTCTGCTGACCGACACCGCCGACGGCAACCGGCCCATGCGGAACATCAACGACGCGCTGGGCTACCGACCCACGCACCAGGCGATCGAGTACCAGCTCGACCTGTAGGGCGCCGGGACGGGGCGCGGGCTCCTCCCTCGCCCCGTCTCAGACGAGCTGCAGCAGGCAGCCCGCCGTGAAGACCGCGACGAGCAGAAGCGCGGCGAAAGCCGTCGTCAGCGCGACGCATGCCGCCTGGTCGCCGCCTGCGCCGCACCGCCGGGGGCGGTCCAGGGGCAGGTCGGCCCAGCAGACACCGGCGCCGGGGCGGACCGTCAGACCGTGGTCCGACGCGAGGGCGGCGACGATCGGCAGGCCCCGGCCGTGTTCGGAGGTGCCGTGCGTGACGGCGTTGGTGACCAGCTCGGAGACGACCAGGAGGGCGTCGTCCGCGGCCTCCTCCGGCACCTCAGGCAGGTCCAGGGGGCTGCGCACCTGACGCCGCTGGGTGCCGAGCTCGCGCGGGCCGTGCCGGACGGGGAAGCACAGGACGGCGTCGTGCACCCGCCCGTGGCGCAGCCGCCACGGGCGGGGCGCCGCGGGCAGGACGTCCAGGAGTCGTTCCAGGCCGTAGCTGGTCCGACGGCCGGTCGGCACGCCACGACCGGCGTCCTCCGCGGCGGAAGGCCCTGCCTCCCACCACGGCGGAGGCCGGCGCACGTCAGCGGCCCGCGCTCTGGCCGCCGTCGACCGGGAGCACCACACCGGTCACGAAGGGCGCCCTCTCCAGGTACAGGACGGCCTCGACGATGTCGTCGATCTCGCCCATGCGTCCCACCGGGTGCAGGCCCGCCAGCATCTCGTGGGTCTCCACCGGGTGCATCGGGGTCTTGATCGTCCCCAGCGCCACCGCGTTCGCCCGGATGCCCTGCGTCGCGTACTCGGTCGCCAGCGCCTTCGTGGCCGACTGCAGGCCGCCCTTGGTCAGGGACGCCAGCACCGACGTCACCTTCGCGTCCGGCTGGTCCCCGAGGCTGCTGGAGATCTGGACGACGTGTCCCCCGCCCTGCTGGAGCATCCGCTCCACCGCCAGCTGCGTGACGCGGAAGAAGCCGTCCAGGTTCACCGCCATCACGGCCCGGTAGTCCTCCTCGGTGTACTCCGTGAACGGCTTCGCCACGAAGATCCCCGCATTGTTGACCAGCGTGTCCACCCGGCCGAACCGCTCCACCGCCGTCGCGATCACCCGCTCCGCGGTGTCCCAGTCGGCGATGTCCCCGCGCACCGCCGCCACCCCCGGGTCCGCCGACTCGCCGATGTTCCGCGACGTGGCCACCACCGCGTACCCCAGCTTCCGGTACGCCTCGACCAGACCGGCACCGATGCCCTGCGACGCACCGGTGACGACCGCGACCTTCTGACCCTCAACGCTCATGACCTGCTCCCGACGGATGGGGTGTGGACTGCGCCGGCGAAGTAGCCGACCGGTCACCTATAACCGCGAGGACCGAGCGACAATTCCGGCATACCGCCAAAAATCTATCGCTTGTAGGGATCGCCGTCGGGGAGCCAGACGTCCGGGCCGTGGATGCCGAGGTCGCCCACGCCCTCGGCCAGGGCGTCCACCACGGCCAGCACCGAGTCGCGGACCTCGTCGGCGCGCCACACCAGCGACCAGGTCCAGTAGACCTCGGGCGCGATCACCGGCCGCTTGACCAGGTCCGGAGGGAGCGGGGTGGTCTGGCCCTTCGGGGAGTTGACGACCGGTCCGCGGCAGCGGCGGACGTGGTCGAAGAATCCGCTGCCGGTGATACCGCCGTCGGAGATACGGATCGTGCGGGCCCCCGTGTCGGCGGCGAAACGCTCCGCGTAGACGTTCCACGACTGCCAGGTGGTGGTGTCGTCGTCGAGGAGGACGACGGTGTCCTCGGCCCGGACGGCACTGGTGTCGTCGCCGGTGGAGACCGCGTAGAGCAGGTCCGCGCCCAGGAGCCGGGACCGCAGGCCGCACCGCTCCAGGTCCGCCGTCTGCACCCAGCAGATCGCGAGGTCCAGGCCGCCCTCGGCCACCCGGGCGGCCTGGGTGTGGGAGGGCCCGACCCACGCGTCCACGTGCAGCCGGGCCACCGCGGACGCACGGGCCGCCAGGTCGGCGGGGAGCCAGTTGGTGTAGCCGAGCCGCACCGCCTCCGAGCCGGCCAGCTGCTTGGCGCGGCGCCCCACGTCGTCGGCGCGCTCCAGCAGCGCCCGGACGTGCGGGAGCAGCGCCGAGCCCGCGGGGGTGATCGACACCGACCGGCGGTCGCGGTCGAAGAGCCTGACCCCCAGGTCGCGTTCGAGCGCCTTGATCTGCTGGGACAGCGAGGGCCCGGCGATGAGGAGCCGTTCGGCCGCCCTCCCGAAGTTCAGCTCCTCGGCGACCGCGACGAAATACCGAAGTTGACGCAGCTCCACGCCGCCATGCTAGGGCCTGGCCTGCCGGATCTCCGTCACGGGGGGCGTGTGGGAGTCGCAGCCTCGCAGCAGGGAGGAAACCGGTCCTGGCGCACGTCCCGCCGGCGCGCCCACGATGGGGGCCGGTCGGGGTTCCCGACCGGGACAAGTAGCGGGACCGGCCGGTCGACGACACAATAGTCGATCGGTCGTATACTGCTGTCATGGGACGCACAAGTGATGCCAGGGAGAAGATCATCACTGCCGCGCAGACGCTCATCGAGCAGCGCGGCTACTCCGCCCTGGGGGTGGCCGAGATCTGCAAGGCGGCCGGGGTGCCCAAGGGCAGCTTCTACTACTTCTTCGAGTCCAAGGAAGCCCTCGCCCTGACCGTCATCGACGAGCACTGGGCGGCGCAGAGGCGCGACTGGACCCGCATCCTGGGCGCCGCCGAGGCACCGCTGGAGCGGCTGCGCAGGCTGTTCGAGGCGACCGAGGAGAGCCAGCACGCGGGGCAGCAGTCCTGCGGCACGGTCTCCGGGTGCATGTTCGGCAACCTGACGCTGGAGATGAGCAACCAGACGGAGTCCATCCGCGGACGGCTGCAGGAGATCTTCGAGACGCAGGTCGACATGATCGACGAGGTCGTCACCGAGGCCCGCGAGCGCGGCGACGTCACCGTCGCCGACACCCACGCGGCCGCGGCGTCGATCGTCGCCCAGCTCGAGGGACAGGTGCTCTTCGCCAAGCTGTACAACGACACCGGGCGCCTCAGCCCGCTGTGGACGAACTGCCTCGCCATCCTCGGCGTGACCGGGCCTCAGAAGGCCGTCGCCGCCGTGTGAAGGTTCCGCACCACGGGCGCGGCGCGCGACCGCGGTGCGGCACCGTACGGCACCAGGGGCGGAGGTCAGCGGCCCGGCAGCCGCTCCGTGATCTCCTGGAGCACCCATTCGTTGCCGTCGGGGTCGCTGAACGACGCGAAGGAGCAGTAACTGCGTCGCTCCGCGTCGGGGCCGGACACACGTCCTTCCGTCCCGGCACGGTGGAAGATCCCTCCGGCGTCGTGGAACGGTCCGGCCACCTCGACCCCGCATCCCACGAGTTCCTCGCGGGCGGCGACCACGTCCTCCACGATCAGGTGGAGGCCCTGGACCGAGCCGGGCGCCGCCGAGCTGACCCCGGTGCCGAAGATGACCGAGCAGGGCGAGCCGGGCGGGGTCACCTGGACCACGCGGAAGTCCTCGCCGGTGGTGAGGTCCGCGTCCAGCCGCCAGCCGAGGCCCACGTAGAAGTCCTTGGCCCGGTCGACGTCGGCGACGGGCACCACCACGACCTCGAGTTTCATGTCCACTGGGGTTGCTCCCTTCCCTTGCCCCGTCCGGCGCGCAGGGGCGCGCCGGACGTCCACGGTCCCGCGGGGATGATCCGTACCCCCGCTCCCCCACGGGCGGACGGCGCGGACCGGACGGCCACCGCGTTGGCGGTGCGGGCAGCGCTCGGTCGTGTCGTCAAATGAGCGCCGGCCGCCCGAAGGGCGGGCCCAGCGGCGTCTGGTGCGGTGCATCGCAAGGCGGCGAGTCGTCCTCGTAGTGGGCTACTCGGACGATTCGACAACGCAGCGTGGGGGCACCCCCGGCCGAAGGCTGGGGGAGTGCCGTGCCAGGCGCCGCGGGGCAGGCGGGCATTTGACGACACGGCCTAGCGGGCGAGGAACGGAAGCAGGGCCGCCGTGACGTCGGCGGGGGCTTCGAGGGCCACGAGGTGCGCCGCGGCCGGGAACTCGGCCAGGGTGGCGCCGGGGATCGTGGCGGCGTAGCGGCGGGCGATGTCCTGGAAGTCCGCCACGTCGAGGAGGCCGACGCCGATCAGGGTGGGCACGGAGAGTGCGGCGACGTCGCCGTCCGCGCGGCCCCGTGAGTGCGCCTCGACGGCGCCCTGATGGGTCAGCGCCGTCCGCAGCGGCCCGCGGAGCCGGTCGGCCGCCCCGGCGGGGACCTCGTCCCATCCGCGGGCCGGGCCGCGCAACCACATGTCCAGGTTGACGCGGACCGCGGCCTCGTGGTCGCCCGCTGCGAGCGCCTCGGTCTCGGCCTCGTCGTAGGCGATCATCTGCGGCGACCAGTCGTACCCGGGCCACGGCGGGGAGAGCACGGCCAGGGAGTGGACGCGCCCGGGGTTGGCGAGCGCGAAGTCGATTGCCACGCGGCCGCCGAAGGACGCACCGACCACGCGGGCGCGGTCGAGGCCGAAGTGGTCCAGGACGCGGCGCAGGTCGTCGTGCTCGCTGAACGGGCCGGCCGGTGGCGGGGACTGGCCGAAACCGCGCATGTCGTAGCGGATGACGGTGTGGTGCTGCGCGAGGCCGGGCACGACCCCGTCCCACATCCGGTGGTCGGCGACGCCCGCGTGCACGAGGACGACGGGCGGGCCTTCCCCCGTCACCGTGCAGGCGAGACGTCCGAGTTCGTCGGCGAGTATGAGCATCCGCAGATGCTCGCACGGAACCGAACCGCGCCGCGCATCGCAGGCGCCGGTGCCGGCACCGGCCTCAGCGCGTCGTGTACGTCAGGTAGGCGAACTGGCCGACCCGCTCGACGCCCGTCAGCCGCAGCCGGGCCGAGGTCAGCCTCCTCGGCAGCAGCGGTGCACCGGCGCCGAGGGTGACCGGGGCGACGCCCAGGATCAGGTCGTCCAGCAGCCCGTGGTCGGCGAAGGAGCCGACCAGTTCACCGCCGCCCACCAGCCAGATGTTCCGGCCCCCGGCGGCGGTGGCCATGGCCTGGTGGACGGGGCGGACGTCGTCGCGCACGAAGGTGACGTCCGCCCCGGGGACGGCGGGCAGGTCCCGGTGGGTGAAGACCCAGGCAGGGGTGGTGCCGTAGTACTCGGTCCACTTCCCGGGCCGCTCCAGGAGGCGGTCGTGCTGCAGGATCCACTCGTACGTGGTGGCGCCCATCGCGAAGGCCCCGACGTCGGCGAAGAAGGCCCTGAAGCTCTCGAAGCCCTCCCCCTCGACCTCGAAGAGCCAGTCGAGGGAGTCGTCCGGGTCGGCGATGAAGCCGTCGAGGCTGGTCGCGGTGAAGTACTGGGTCCTCGTCACCCCCTCAGCTTCGCATCGGGGGGTGACCGATCGTCGGCACTACAGCAGTCCTTCCGCCACCGGGCCGAGGGACAGGACGGGCAGGAAGTTCAGCAGGGCGAGGATCAGGGCGGCGCCGGTGGCCAGGACGACGAAGTTGACCCCGTGCGGGCGCAGGGTGCCGACCGTGACCACGCCGGCCCGCTGGCGCGCGAGGCGCCCCGCCAGGGCCAGGACGAACACCACGGGGACGTAGCGGCCGATCAGCATGGCGACGACCATCAGCAGGTTGTGCAGGTCGGTGGCGCCGTTGAAGCCGGCCATCGCGCTGCCGTTGCCGGCCGTGTTGCTGGTGTACGCGTAGACGAGTTCGGTCAGGCCGTGCGGGCCGGGGTTGCCCATCGAGGAGCGCCCGCCGGGCAGGGCGACGGCGATGGCCGAGCACACCAGGATCGCGGTGGGCGCGACGAGCGCGTAGAGCACGACGTACCGCATCTCCCCGGTGCCGATCCGCTTGCGCAGGTACTCGGGCGTGCGGCCGACCATCAGGCCGCCGACGAAGACCGCGACGAGGACGGCCACGAGCAGTCCGTACAGGCCGCTCCCGGTGCCGCCGGGCGCGACCTCGCCGAGCATCATGCCCGCCAGCAGGACGCCGCCGCCGAGGCTGGAGAAGCTGTCGTACGAGGAGTTGGCGGCGCCGTCCGCCGAGGCGGTGGCCGACACGCCGAACAGGGTGCTCGCCGGGACGCCGAACCGGGTCTCGGTGCCCTCGGTCTGGCCGCCCACCGCGGCGCCGACGGTGCCGGTGTGGGCGCTCTGGGCGAGGTGGGCGGCGGCCAGCAGCAGGCCGAAGAGGATGCCGACCACCGCGAGGAGGGTCCAGCTCTGCTTCAGGCTGCCGACGAGCCGGCCGTAGGTGCGGATCAGGGCGGTCGGGATGAGGAGCATGAGCACGATCTCGAGCGTGTTGCTCCAGGCCGAGGGGTTCTCCAGGGGGTGGGCGCTGTTGGCGTTGAAGACACCGCCGCCGTCGCCCGACATCAGCTTGATGGACTCCCAGGAGCCGACGGGGGCGGCGAGCTGGTCGCTCCCCGACAGGTGCTGCGGCACGCCGAGGGCGATCAGCAGGAGTCCGGAGACGACCGCGAGGGGCAGGAAGACGCGGAAGACGCTGCGGACGAGGTCGACCCAGAAGTTGCCGAGCCGGTCGGTGTCGCGCCGGACCAGCCCCCGGACGAGGGCCAGCGCGACGCAGATGCCGACCGCGCCGGAGGCGAACGCCTGGGTGCCCAGGCCCGCCATGACGGCGAGGTGGCCGGTGGTGGACTCGCCCGCGTAGTTCTGCCAGCTGGTGTTGGTGGTGAAGCTGACGGCGGTGTGCAGGGCGAGCCTCCACGGCATGCCGTCGCGACCGAGCGACCACGGCAACCGGTCCTGCAGGGTGAACAGGGCGAACAGGGCGGCGATGCTCACGGCCGAGAAGGCCAGCAGCGCGAACAGGTAGTGCCGCCAGTCCTGTTCCTTGTCGGGGTCGACGCCGCACAGGCGGTAGAGGGCGCGCTCGGGTCTCAGGTGGCGGCCGCCCTCAAGGGCGCGTGCCATGTAGTCGCCGAGCGGGACGTGGAGGCCCACCACGACGGCGATGACGAGGGAGGCCTGGATCCAGCCGTACATGTCTGCTCTCACGCTCCGCGCGTCGGGTGGGTGCGGTCCAGGGCGGCGTTGAGCTCGACGACGTTGACGGCGGGCTCGCCGAGCACGCCGAGGGCGCGGCCGGTGGTGTACTTCGCGATCAGGGCGCGCACGGTGTCCTCGCCAAGCGCCCGCTCGCGGGCGACGCGGGGTGCCTGGAGGCCCGCGTACGCGGGGCTGATGTCGGGGTCGAGGCCGCTGGCGCCGGCGGTGACCGCGTCGACGGGGACCTCGGGGCGGGCCTGGGCGTCGCCGCGTACGGGGGTGACGACGGCGCGGGTGTAGTCGGCGCCGGGTTCCGCGCAGCGGACGGCCACGTGCTCGTAGGCCGTGAGGAACGGCCGGGCGGGGCAGGGCTGGTTGAGGCTGACGACGCGGGTCACGCGGCCCGTGGTGCCGCCCTGGCGGAAGACCCCGAGCACGGCGCCGACGCCGTCGGGGGTGCAGTAGGGGCGCGAACCGTCGACGTGCTCCCGCTCGCCGATCGCCTTGCTGCGCGAGCACACCTGGGTGAGCAGGCTGGGCCTGTCGGGGGTGTCGACGACGTTCTCGGCGCCCTGGTTGCCGGCGCCGGAGGCCGCGGTGTCGTAGCCGTCGCCCGCGTTGGAGGGGCGCGACTGGAAGTAGCCGGGCAGTGGGTCGCCCTGGGCGTCGGTGTAGGCCTTGCCGATGAGCGTGTCGCGTGAGGAGGCGTCCCGCAGGCCCGGCGCCTGGGCGAGCAGCGTCATGCCGAGGGGGTAGGCCAGTCCGACGAGGAGGGTGAGCGCGAGCACCATGCGGACGGCCGCGAGGTGGTGCGCGGCCCAGCGGGGCAGCGTGGAGGTACCGGTCATGGTCAGATCCCCGGGATGAACTGGACGAGGGCGACGTCGATGAGCTTGATCGCGAGGAACGGCACGACCACCCCGCCGAGGCCGTACACCCACAGGTTGCGGGTGAGCAGCGCCGAGGCGCTGCTGGGCCGGTAGCGCACGCCCCGCAGGGCGAGCGGGATCAGCGCGACGATGACGACGGCGTTGAAGACGACGGCCGACAGGATCGCCGAGGCGGGCGAGTGCAGCCGCATGATGTTCACGGCGTCGAGGGCCGGGTAGACCCCGCCGAACATCGCGGGGAGGATCGCGAAGTACTTGGCGATGTCGTTGGCGATCGAGAAGGCCGTCAGCGCGCCACGGGTGATGAGGAGTTGCTTGCCGATCTCGACGATCTCCACGATCTTCGTGGGGTCGGAGTCGAGGTCGACCATGTTGCCCGCCTCCTTGGCGGCCGAGGTGCCGGTGTTCATGGCGACGCCCACGTCCGCCTGGGCCAGTGCCGGGGCGTCGTTGGTGCCGTCGCCGGTCATGGCGACGAGGTGGCCGCCGGCCTGCTCGTGCTTGATCAGGGCGAGCTTGTCCTCGGGGGTCGCCTCGGCGAGGAAGTCGTCCACGCCCGCCTCCTCGGCGATGGCGCGGGCGGTCACCGGGTTGTCGCCGGTGATCATCACGGTGCGGATGCCCATCCGGCGCATCTCCTCGAAGCGTTCGCGCAGCCCGGGCTTGACGACGTCCTTGAGGTGGATGACGCCCAGGACGCGCGCGGGGCCGCCGCCGGCCGGGAGTTCGGCGACGGCGAGCGGCGTCCCGCCCGCGGCGGACACCTGCTCGACGTACACGTCCATGCCCGCCGGGACCGTTCCGCCCTCGTCGCGGACCCAGGCGGCGACCGCGGCGGCGGCACCCTTGCGCAGCTTCCTGCCTCCGGGGAGGTCCACCCCGGACATGCGGGTGGTGGCGCTGAAGGCCACCCACCGGGCGTCGGGCAGGTCCATCTCGTCGGCCTTGTGGTGGGACAGCGCGTAGTGCTCGCGGGCGTGGGCGACGATGGAGCGTCCCTCGGGGGTCCGGTCGGCGAGGCTCGACAGCAGCGCGGACTGGGCGAACCGTTCGGGCTCGACGGCCCCGACCGGCAGGAAGGCGCTCGCCTGCCGGTTGCCGTAGGTGATGGTGCCGGTCTTGTCGAGCAGGAGCGTGTTCACGTCGCCCGCGGCCTCGACGGCGCGGCCGGAGGAGGCGAGGACGTTGCGCTGCACCAGGCGGTCCATTCCCGCGATGCCGATGGCAGACAGCAGGGCGCCGATCGTCGTCGGGATGAGGCAGACGAGCAGCGAGACCAGGACGATGCCGGTGACGCCGTCGGCGGTGATCGCGGCGCTGTCGGGGGCGGCGCCCATGAAGCCCTTGGAGAAGATCGCCATGGGCTGCAGGGTGACGACGGCGACCAGGAAGACGAAGGTCAGCATGACGAGCAGCAGGTTGAGGGCGAGCTCGTTCGGCGTCTTCTGCCGGTTGGCGCCCTCGACCAGGCCGATCATCCGGTCCAGGAAGCTGCGTCCGGACTCCTGGGTGATGCGCACGACGATGCGGTCGGACAGCACCCTGGTGCCGCCGGTGACGGCCGAGCGGTCGCCACCCGCCTCGCGGATGACGGGTGCGGACTCGCCGGTGATGGCGGACTCGTCGACGCTGGCGACGCCCTCGACGACATCGCCGTCGCCAGGGATCGTCTCCCCGGCCTCGACGACGATGGTGTCACCGCGGCGCAGCGCGATGGCGTGCACCACCTTCTCGCCGTCCTCCGTCAGCCGGCGGGCGGTGGTCAGCTTGCGCATGCGGCGCAAGGAGTCGGCCTGGGCCTTGCCGCGGCTCTCGGCGACGGCCTCGGCGAGGTTGCCGAAGACGACGGTCAGCCAGAGCCACACCGTGATCAGCCAGCCGAACAGGGTTGGATGGACGAGGGCCAGCCCGGTGGTCAGGGCCGCGCCGACCTCGGTGACGAACATGATCGGGTTACGGACCAGCGTCACCGGGTTGAGCTTGCGCAGGGCGTCGGGAAAGGCGAGCCACAGCTGTCCGGGGTCGAGCAGTCCTGCGCCGACCCGGCGCTTCCCGTCGGCCTCCGGGGGAAGCGCGGGGCTTTCACGGTCCGGTCTGACGGGTGCGGGTGCGGTGGTCATCGGATTCCCTCCGCGACGATCAGGCGGACGGCGTACTCCACACTCACCGGACTCTCTCTTCTGGTGGATCGGGACCCGTGGACCGGGCCTCTTGGAACGGAAATGGGCATGGCGCACCTCCGGGCAGGGGGACGCGGGGACATCACCTGCCCGGAGGGCGTTCGGACGGCGTCGGGGACGCCTGGTCGTGGGGCCTTGGGGGCCCCGGGGCTCAGAGCCCGATGTCGCGGTTGCGGAAGTCGGCGAGCGACTCGCGACGGACCAGCAGCCGGGCCCGGCCCTCGTGGACCGCGACGACCGGCGGACGGCCGACGAGGTTGTACGTGGACGCCATCGACAGGTGGTAGGCGCCCGCGACCGGCACCGCCAGCAGGTCCCCGGGCCGGACGTCGGCCGGCAGGGGCACCGCGGAGGCGAGGATGTCACCGGCCTCGCAGTGCCGGCCGACCACGGTCATCAGGGCCGGTTCCTCCGTGGAGTGACGGCCGATCAGCCGGGGGCTGTAGCGCACCCCGTACAGCGCGGGCCGGGGGTTGTCGCTCATGCCGCCGTCGACGGCCACGAAGGTCTGTCCGCCGGTGCGCTTGACCGACAGCACGTGGTAGAGCGCGACACCGGCGGGGCCCACGATCGCGCGGCCCGGCTCCACCGTCAGCCGCGGCACCGGCAGCCCGGCGGCCGCGCAGCCCTCGGCGAGCTCGGCGCGTATCCGCGCGGACAGCGTCGTCAGGTCCATCGCCGCCTCGCCCGGCCGGTAGGCGACCGCGTGGCCGCCGCCCAGGTCCAGCTCCGGCAGCGTGACGCCGTGCTGCCTGCGTACGGCGGCCAGCAGCCCGACCAGCCGGCGCACGGCCGCGAGGTACGGCTTGACGCTGCTGATCTGCGAGCCCAGGTGGCAGTGGAGACCGACCAGTTCCAGCCGCGGCTGCTCCAGGACGCGCGCGATGGCGTGCTGCGCCGATCCGTCGGTCAGGGACAGCCCGAACTTCTGGTCGTCGGTGCCGGTGCGCACCGCGTTGTGGTGACCGGCGGCGATGCCCGGCACGATGCGGAGCAGCACCTTCTGCCGGTCCCCCGGCGGGACGTGGGCGGCCAGCCGGGCGATCTCGCCGGTGCTGTCGATCACGATCCGGCCCACGCCGAGGCGCAGCGCCGTGGCCAGGTCCTCCGGGCTCTTGGCGTTGCCATGGAGCAGGATGCGCTCCGGCGGGAAACCGGTGACGACCGCGAGCTCGAGCTCCCCGGCCGAGCAGACGTCGAGGCCGAGGCCCTCCTCGTCCACCCAGTGGGCCATGGCACGGCACATGAAGGCCTTGGCGGCGTACAGCACGTCGCCGTCGGGGAAGGCCGCGCGGTAGGCACGGCAGCGGTCGCGTACCTCGCCCTCGTCCAGGACGTAGGCGGGGGTGCCGAAGCGTTCGGCGATCTCCGTGAGGGGGACCCCGCCCACGGTGACCTCACCGTGGGGGGCGGAGGAGGCGGACGCGGGCCACACCGACAGGTCGGCGTCGGGGTACGCGGTCTCCAGGTGCTCGGTGACGAGAGTCATGACGGCGCTCCTTTCAGCCGATCCACAGGGCCAGGGCGTCGACCAGCGCGACCGCGCCGGTGACCCTGAGGACCCCGAGAGTCTGGGGGTCGAGCCGGCGACCGGTCTCCTCCGGTACGTCCGACACGGCGGGTGCGGCGAACTGCGGGTCCACGGTCAGTGCCGTGACGCCCAGCGGCCGGGCGAGCGACCGCAGCGCGGATTCCGACAGGGTGATCCACTGCTGGTCGGCGCCGAGCGTCTCGGTGAGGCGCTCGGTGGTGGTGAAGCCGACGGCTGTGCGGCCGCCCAGGGGCGTGCGGAACATGCGCGCGACGCATCCCACGGGTCCCGGCCGGACGGGGACGTACAACGTCTCCCGGTGTCGTCCGGCCGGGGACGGATCCGAAGGCTCGGGGTCGTCCCCGTACATGAGCTCTGTCATGGCTTCCTCCTGCTGCGGCACCTGCTGCGGTTCCTGGGGCGCCCCGGCCGGGGCCGGCGTTCCGGGACGCACCAGGGACGCTATGCCCGCCGCCTGGGGGGTGGGGGCGATCCCTGACGCGACGTTTACGGCGAGCGCGCGAACGTTAACGGCGCGGGTCGCGGGGGTGGGGCGGGCGGCGTCAGGATCGCGACAAGGACCCCTGGTCCGCGCGTTTCCGGGCGTTTCATGGAAGGCATGAGTGAGGTCCGCGAAGAGTGCGTCGTCGTCGGCGTCAGCGGCTCCCCCGGGAGCGTGGCGGCGCTGCGCCGGGCCGCCGAGGAGGCCCGGCGGCGGGAGTGCGTGCTGACCGTGGTCACCGCCTGGGAGACGGCCTGGGACGGTGCCGGTGCGACGCAGAACCGGTGGCCGCCGCCCCCGCCGGACCCCGACCGGTGGCGACGGCTGGCCCGGCGCCGGCTCCTCATGGCCTTGGACGCCGCCTTCGACGGCGACCTGCCGCTGGACCCCCCGCTGCGTCCGGTCCTCGCGCTGGGCCGTCCGGGACCGGCGCTGGTGGAGGTGGCCGGCGAGGGCGCGGGACTGCTGGTGGTCGGTGCCGGTTCCCACGGCCCCTGGCAGCGGCTCTTCGCGCCGTCCGTCGCGGCGCACTGCTTCACGCACGCCCGCTGCCCGGTACTGGCCGTGCCGTCCGCGCCCGGACTGCCGTCGGCCCGGGGTGGCGGGAGCGGGCGGCGGTTCGGCGCCAGGTGGCGCCGGGACGGATTCGTCACCCCCTGAGCCCGGCACCACGAGGGTCAACACCGCAGGGCAGGCATGGCCCTGCGGCGGTCCAACCCCGCAACCCACGCGGCGGGTTGGAAAACGGTCAGGGTCACGCGCCGGCCAGGGTCGCGCCCGGGACCGGCACGACGCGGAGGTGGACGGCGGTCCGCGGGTGCGGGCTTGGCTCGCGGCCAGGACGCGATATAGCGTTAGTTCGCGACCTGTGTATCGCGTCTCACCGAAGCCGCCGACCAGAACGGGGTGGGGACATGCCGGAGGAGATCCCGCCAGCGGGTGGACCGTCCGCTACGGGCGCGCCGCTCGCGCCGCCCCCGTTGCGGGCCTCGCACGCGGACCGGGACCGGGTGGTGGACGTCCTGACCGTGGCCGCGGGCGACGGGCGGCTGTCCGCCGACGAGCTGGACGAGCGCCTGGAGGCCGCCCTGTCGGCCCGTACGCTCGACGAACTGGCACCGCTCACCGCCGACCTTCCGGCGGCCGCGGGGGCGCCGGGCGTGGCCGCAACGGACGTCAAGGACCTGGTCCGGGTCGACCACCGCGGAGGTTCGTTCCGCCGCGTCGACCGGTGGGTCGTGCCGCGGCGCATGGAGGTCCGGTCGGAGTGGGGCGAGGTGCTGCTCGACTTCACCGGCGCCGTGATCACGCAGGACACCCTCCGCATCGACGTGGACGTCCGTGGCGGCTCCCTGGTGCTGGTGACGCGGCCCGGGATCGTGGTGGACGCCGACGAGCTGGCCGTCAGCTTCGGCAAGGTGGACATCCGGCCGGCGGCCGGCCCGGCGACACCGGTGGCCCTGCGCGTGGAGCTGGTGGGTGAGCTGGAGTTCGGGCAGGTGCGGGCGCGGCCGCCGCGGCGGACGTTCCTGCGGTGGCTCTTCCGCCGTCCCGCCGCGCTCCCGGCGCTCACCGGCTGATCCGGCGCGCGGCCACGGTGCGGGCGCCCCCGGTCCGGCCGTCTCGTCCCGCGGCGGGCCGGAGCCCGCGATACTGACCGGCGATGAGCCTCCGCATGGTGCCCCTGCGCTTCGGCATGCCCTACGGCGCGCCCTCCGCCGGTCCGTCACGGGAGGTCTACGTCCCTCCCGTCGAGGCGGGGGACGACGGTTTCAGCGAACTGATCTTCGCGGCCGAGACCGTGGCGGTCTGCGTCGTCGCGGCGCTGTTGGTCGTCTTCCTGGTGACGGACCGCCGGTCCCCCAAGCGGCGGGCCCGCCACCGCCGTTGACGCCAGTTGTCAGGCCGGGCCGGCCGGGCCCGCCCGGGCGGACGCGGCACCTCGTCAGCCCGATCCTGTTCCCCGCCGAGGCCCCGGCCGGCTGAAGGGCCCGGGCACGTCACACCGCGCGGCGCCGCACGAACTGACGCGGGGCGCCGAACTCGATGCGCCAGTCGTTGCTGCGCATCAAGGTCCCGCTGCCCCTGGGGTACTCGAAGTCGCAGGCGCCCCGCAGGGTGAACCCCAGGCGGCGGCACAGGGCGTTCGACGGTGCGTTCCGCACGGACGGGAAGGCGTGCAGCGCATGGGGAGCCCCCGGGGTGCGGGCGGCCTCGCGCACGACGGCGATCAGCGCGGCACCGGCCGCGGCTGCGATGCCCCTGCCCTGGTACGGCGGCAGGACGTTCCACCCGGTCTCGTAGACCGGTTCGCCCTGCCAGTCCCGGCGGTGGTACGCGATGCTGCCCACCGGCTCGTCGCCGAGGAGCACGGCGTACATGCGGCCCAGCCCGGCTTCCGGGAGGGCCAGGTAGCGCTGGTGCCGGGCGAGCAGCCGCTCCTCGGGCTCGGGGCCCCCGACGTGCCGCCGCATCTCGGGGGTGTTGATCCGCCGCAGGAGCGGAAGGTCCGCCTCCGACCAGGGCTCCAGGTGAACGTCCATGCGGAGGAGCCTGGCAGGGCCCCGTGGCGCCTTGCACCTTCGTTTCCCCCGGGGCGCACCCGGCGCGGGTACTGCGTGTGGCGGCGGGTACGATCTGCCGCGATGCGCAGTGACGGAGGAGCCGGCCGAGGCGGTGCGATACCCGCCCGCCTGAGCGGTGTTGTCCTCGTCCTGTGCGGGCTGCTCGCCGCCCTCGCGGTCTGCGGCCACTCCGGGGCGCCGGACGACCCGTACGGCCCCGCGCGGACCCTCGTCTCCTCGCACGTCGCCGACGAGGTGTGCACGGACGGCCATGACCCCGGCAGGCGCGGCAACGGCTGCTCCCCCGCGGAGCACACGCCGGTGACCCTGGGCTCCGCGCCCCTGCCGCACCTCGCCGGCGCGGAACTGCCGTCGGTGTGGCCGCCCGCGGCCGCCGCCGCGGGACTGCGTGCGCCGTCCCCCGGCACCGTGCGCTCCCTCGACCTGCACATGCTCCAGATCCAGCGGACGTAGAAGGGCCGACCGCACCGGCGGCGACCGCCGGTGCGCGCCGTACGTCATCCGCCCCTTCACCAGCACCGCCGTGTCACCGACGCGGCGGGGAATCAGGACATGCCATGGGTTCCCCCCATTCCAAGGCCAGGGCCACCGACCGCCGTGCGCGCGTCGAGGAGATACGCCGCCAGGAGCAGGCCCGCGAACGCCGCAACCGGATCATCACCGTCACCGCTTGCACGGCCATCCTCGTCGCGCTGGTCGGTGGCGGCGTCTACCTGGTCAACGCCGCCGGCGACGACGGCGCCGGCAGCGGGAAGACCGCGGCCGCCGGCTCCATCAGCGGGGAGAAGACGTGGTCCGGGCTCACGCAGAACCACGTCGACAAGACCGTCGACTACCCCATGAGCCCGCCCGCCGGCGGCGACCACAACCCCGTCTGGCAGAACTGCAACGGCGACGTCTACGACAAGCCCGTCACCGATGAGAACGCCGTGCACGCCCTGGAGCACGGCGCGGTGTGGGTCACGTACACCGACAAGGCGTCGGACGCCGACGTCAAGACGCTCGGCGCCCGCGTCTCGAAGACCCCGTACTCCCTGATGAGCCCTTACGCGGACCAGGCCTCACCGATCACCCTCACCGCGTGGGGCCACCAGTTGGGCGTCACCAAGGCCGACGATCCGCGCGTGGCGAAGTTCTTCGACACCTATGTGCAGGGCGACCAGACCCCCGAGCCCGGCGCGCCCTGCACCGGAGGCAAGGCCTCGTGACCGCCGCCCGGGGCGCGGGCAGGCCGCTGCTCGCGCTCGCCGGCGCCATGGCGCTGGTCATGGTCGCGGCCCTGGCCTTCACCCTGCTCACGGCACGGCCCAGCAGCGGGGGCACCCCGGCCACGGACTCACCCGACGCCGGCTTCGCGCGCGCCATGGCGATCCACCACCAGCAAGCGGTGGAGCTGTCCCTGATCGTCCGCGACCGCACGGACGACGAGGACGTCCGCAGGCTCGCCTACGACGTCATCAACACCCAGGCCAACCAGCGCGGCATGCTGCTCGGCTGGCTGGACGTCTGGGGGCTTCCCAAGTCGTCGTCGAAGCCGCCCATGACGTGGATGGGCCACGACACGGCCTACGCGCCCCACGACGGGTCGCTGATGCCGGGCATGGCCACGGACACCGAACTGCGACGGCTCGACGCGGCCCGGGGCAAGGCCGCCGCGGTCCTCTACCTCCAACTGCTCACCGCCCACCACAAGGGCGGCGTGGAGATGGCCGCCGCGGCCGCCGACCTCGCCCGGACCGACCAGGTACGGCGCTTGGCGGCGGGCATGGTCCAGGGCCAGGAGGCGGAGATACGCCTGATGGCGGACATGCTCGCGGCCCGCGGCGCGAGTCCGAACGCCTGATCCCGCCGGGGGCGCTCCCGGAAGCCGCTTGCCTCCGGGAGCGCCCCCGGCGGTCCCGCGGCCGGGGCCGGGCGCGTCGTGATCGGCCGGGCGTCGGTGCAGGTCACCGCCGTCTTATCGAAGTTGACAACGGTCACCGGTGCAGTCTTTGCCGATCGGTGTGCCGATGTGTTTCCCTGCGGGTGTCGTACCTGGAACGGGGAGGTCGCCGCACCATGAACGCGCACGATCACGAGCACGGGCACGGGCATGGGCATGGGCACGGGCACGGTGTGGCCGAGAACGCCGACCGGCGCTGGCTGGGGCTCGCGCTGGGGCTGATCGCCGGCTTCATGGCCGTCGAGGTCGTCGTCGGTCTGCTGGTGGGGTCCCTCGCGCTGCTCTCCGACGCCGCGCACATGCTCACCGACGCCGCCTCGATCGTGCTGGCGCTCGTCGCGATGCGGCTGGCGGCGCGCCCGGCGCGGGGCGGCTTCACGTACGGGCTCAAGCGCGCCGAGATCCTCTCGGCGCAGGCGAACGGCATCACCCTGCTGCTCCTCGCCGCGTGGCTGGCGTACGAGGCGGTGCGGCGGCTCGTCTCACCGCCCGACGTGGCGGGCGGCCCGGTGCTGGTCACCGCGCTGGCCGGAGTGGTCGTCAACGTCGGCGCCGCATGGTGCCTGTCGCGGGCCAACCGCACGTCCCTCAACGTCGAGGGCGCGTTCCAGCACGTGCTGAACGACCTGTACGCCTTCATCGGCACCGCCGTGGCGGGCCTGGTCGTCCTGCTGACCGGGTTCGTCCGCGCCGACGCCATCGCGACGCTCGTGGTGGTCGGCCTGATGCTCAAGGCGGGGTGCGGGCTGGTGCGCGACTCCGGGCGGATCTTCCTGGAGGCGGCCCCGGCAGGGCTGGACACGGACGAGGTGGGCGACCGCCTCGCCGCCCACGACGCCGTCACCGAGGTCCACGACCTGCACATCTGGACCATCACCTCCGGCCAGCCCGCCCTGTCGGCGCACGTCCTGGTCGAGCCGGGCGGTGACTGCCATGCCGTCCGGCGCGACCTGGAGCACCTGCTCGGCGCGGACTACGGGCTCACCCACACCACCCTGCAGGTCGACCACGCGCCCGCCGAGCTCCTCACCGTGGGCGGTGCCCCGGGCGCCGGGTCCGGTAGGGCGGACGGCCACTGCGGCGAGGCGCACGGTCCGGTGCACCGCGCCGGGCCGCACGGGCACTGACCCACCCGCTCAGCCGAGGCCCGGCACGAACTGCACCACGGCCATGTCGATGAGCTTGATGCCCAGGAACGGCAGGACCAGCCCGCCGATCCCGTACACCATCAGGTTGCGCCGCAGCAGGTCGCCCGCCGAGGAGGGCGTGTAGCGGACGCCGCGCAGCGCCAGCGGGATCAGCGCCACGATGATGAGGGCGTTGAAGATGATCGCCGAGGTGATCGCGGACGCCGGGCTGTGCAGCCGCATGACGTTGAGGGCGGACAGCCCGGGATAGGTCGCCGCGAACATCGCGGGGATGATCGCGAAGTACTTCGCCACGTCGTTGACGATGGAGAAGGTCGTCAGGGCACCCCGGGTGATGAGCAGTTGCTTGCCGACCTCGACGATCTCGATCAGCTTGGTGGGGTCGGAGTCCAGGTCCACCATGTTCCCGGCCTCCTTGGCGGCCGAGGTGCCGGTGTTCATCGCCACGCCCACGTCCGCCTGGGCCAGCGCCGGGGCGTCGTTGGTGCCGTCACCGGTCATCGCGACCAGGTTGCCGCCGGCCTGCTCCCGCTTGATGAGGGCGAGCTTGTCCTCCGGGGTCGCCTCGGCCAGCACGTCGTCGACGCCGGCCTCATCGGCGATGGCACGCGCGGTGAGCGGGTTGTCCCCGGTGACCATCACCGTGCGGATGCCCATCCGCCGCAGTTCCGCGAAGCGTTCGCGGATGCCGTCCTTGACGACGTCCTTGAGGTGGACGACGCCGAGGACCCGCGCGCCGTTCCAGTCGTCGAGGGCCACCAGCAGGGGGGTGCCGCCCGAGGCGCCGATGGCGTCCACCAGGTGACCTGCCTCCTCGGGGACCTGGCCCCCGCGACCGGTGACCCAGCCGGCCACCGTGCCGGCCGCGCCCTTGCGCACGGAGGCGCCCGCGCCGTCCTCCCAGCGCAGATCGACCCCGCTCATGCGGGTGCGGGCGGTGAAGGGCACGAAGCGGGTCTGTCCGAGCTCGCCCTCCGACGGGGCGCGCAGCCCGTACCGTTGCTTGGCCAGGACGACGATGGAGCGGCCCTCGGGGGTCTCGTCGGCGAGGCTGGAGACCTGCGCGGCCTGCGCGAGCTGCATGGCGTCGACGCCGGTGAGCGGGATGAACGCGGCGGCCCGGCGGTTGCCGAACGTGATGGTGCCGGTCTTGTCCAGCAGCAGGGTGGAGACGTCCCCGGCCGCCTCGACGGCACGCCCGGACATCGCCAGCACGTTGCGCTGCACGAGGCGGTCCATGCCGGCGATGCCGATCGCCGAGAGCAGCGCGCCGATGGTCGTCGGGATCAGGGTGACCAGCAGGGCCACGAGGACGACGGTGCTCTGCGCCGCGTCCGCGTAGGCGGCCATCGGCTGGAGGGTGACGACGACCAGGATGAAGACGATCGTGAGCGAGGCCAGCAGGATGTTGAGGGCGATCTCGTTGGGCGTCTTCTGCCGGGTGGCGCCCTCGACCAGGGCGATCATGCGGTCGAGGAAGGTCCGGCCCGGGCGGGAGGTGACGCGCACGACGATGCGGTCGGAGAGCACCTTCGTGCCGCCGGTGACCCCCGAACGGTCGCCGCCCGCCTCCCGGATCACGGGGGCGGACTCGCCCGTGATGGCCGACTCGTCGACGGCGGCGATCCCGTCGACGACCTCGCCGTCGCCCGGCACGGTCTCCCCCGCCTCGACGAGGACGACGTCGAACGGCTTCAGCTCGCCGGCGGGGATCGTCTGCTCGGTGTGGTCACGGCCGTAGGGGCGCCAGCCGGTCAGCCGCCGGGCGACGGTGTCGGTCCTGGTGCGGCGCAGCGCCTCGGCCTGGGCCTTGCCGCGGCCCTCGGCGACGGCCTCCGCCAGGTTGGCGAAGACGACGGTGAGCCAGAGCCAGGCGCTGATCACCCAGGCGAAGACGCTCGGATGCACGACCGCCGAGGCGGTGGTCAGCGCGGCGCCGGTCTCGACGACGAACAGGACGGGGGTGCGCACCATGCGGCGGGGGTCGAGCTTGCGCAGCGCCTCGGGCAACGCCTCCAGGAGCAGGCGGGGATCCAGCAGGCCTGCGGACACCTTGCGCCTGCCGCCGGGGCGTACGGGCGGCTGCGTGGGCGGGGCCGGGGTGCGGTCGGTCGAGGGAGCCAGGGGCTGCATGCTCGGGGTGCCTTCTGCTGGTCTGTTCACCGGTGGACGGTCACCAGCACACCGTCGCCGGGAGGACCGCGGCACGCTCCTGACAGGTCCTTTGCGGTACGGGAGGGCGATTCTGACGCGGCGTTGACGTGCCCGTGCGCGCGCAGGTGACGCCGCCACGGCAAGCGGGCGGGGCGCGCGTCAGGGCGCCGTCAGGAATCGCCGCCGGTCCTTGTCCGCGGATCCGCCGCGGCATTGGATGGGGAGCGTGAACAGCGGCCCGCGCCATGACGACCGGCCACCCCATCGGGTGCCGCCGGTACCGCGCGCTGTCCTCCCGCCGGTGTCCTGAGGGCACCGGTTTCCCGTGGCCGCCCCGGGCGGCCGCCCCTGTTCCCCGTACGCGAGCGCCGTCACCCGTGTGTCCGGCGCGATGTGGCGTACCGAACCACGGAGTGGTCCATGTCTGCGTCCTTCGTCCCCGTCGTCCCCCCGCGCACCGCCCTGGTCACCGGGGCGACGTCCGGCATCGGGTGGGAGACCGCCCGGCTGCTCGCCGAGCGGGGCTGCACGGTCATCGTCCACGGTCGCGACACGGAGTCGGCGCACCACGCGGTGGAGCGGCTGGTGGCGGCCGGCACCGAACGGGTCCGGCTGCGCCTGGCGGTGGCCGACTTCACCCGGCTCTCCGAGGTCCGCCACCTGGCGGCCACCGTGCGGGGCCTGCATCCCGCGCTGGACGTCCTCGTCAACAACGCCGCGGTCGTCGCGCCGGAGCGCCACACCCTCACGGCCGACGGCCACGAGATCTCCTTCCAGGTGAACTTCCTCGCGGCCTACCTGCTCACGCGTGAGCTGGCCGGCCCGCTGGCGGCGCGCCCCGGCGCCCGGGTGGTCAACGTGTCGTCCGCGACGCACCGGTCGGCCTCCCTGGCGTGGAGCGACCTGAACCGTTCCCGCCGCTACTCGCGGCACGCCGCGTACGCCCAGTCGCAGCTGGCCCTCACCGTCTTCGCCCGGGCGGCCGCGCCGGCCGGCGTCACGGCCGTCAGCGTGCACCCGGGGGTGTGCGAGACGCGTCTGCTGCCGCTGTACGCGCACGAGGGCGAGCCCGCTGCCGAGGGCGCCGCGCGGGTGGCCCGGCTGTGCGACCCGGAGACCGAACTCGTCCCGGGCGCCTACTACGACCGGGCCACGCTCGCCCCGGCCGCCCGGACCGCGGTCGAGGACCGCACGGTGCACCGTCTGTGCAAGGTCGCCGACCTGCTCGTCACCGCCTGAGGGGAGGACCACCGTGTCCAAGCGTGCCCGCAAGAAGAGGGCCAGGCGCAAGAAGGGCGCCGGCCACGGCAACAAGCCCGGCCAGGGCTGATGTCCTCACGGCGGTGCGGACCGCAGGGTCGACGACCCCGGTCCGCACCGCCGTCCGTTTCGCAGCACGTACCACGGCGTACGCGGAAGGTGTGATCACCGGTGATCGAAGTCCCCTCCCTGGACGGCTGGTTCCCCTCCGGGGTGCCCGGGCCCGCGGCGCTCGCGGAGCACGTGGAGGCGACCGGCAACGGGCAGTGGTGGGCCGACCGGGCGGTCGGGCCCCGCGCGGTCGCGGTGGCGTGCGCGGACCACGTGCTGCTGGAGGGCGATCCCCGGTACCTCGACCCGGACGCGCTCGCTGCCCTGGGGAACGACGGCTACGTCCTGGCGCGCACGGCTTTCCTGCCGGTCCTGGGGGCGGCGTTCGACCGGATCGTGCCCTGGGAGCGGATGATCTGGGTGCAGTCGCGGCCGGTGCCGCGGAGGCTGCCGCCGCGGGACGTGGTGGTGCGCAGGCTGGCGCCGGGAGACGGAGCGGCCGTGGCCGGCGCGGGCGACGACGCCGCCTGGATCAGCCGTAGTTGGGGCGGTGCGCACGGGCTCGCAGCGTCGGGCCACGCGTGGGGGGCGTTCCGCTCGGGCCGCCTGGTCTCGCTGGCGTGCACGTACTTCCTCGGCGGCGTGTACGAGGACCTCGCGGTCGTCACGCTGCGCGGCCACCGCCGCGAGGGCCTGGCACTCGCCTGCCTGTCGGGCCTGTGCGGCGACGTCGCGGCCCGCGGTCGCACACCCAGCTGGACCTGCTCGCGCGGGAACCGGCCCAGCCGGCGGCTGGCCTGGACGGCGGGTTTCCGGCTGTTCGGCGAGTACGTCCACTACGGCGTCGGGCGGCCCGCGGCAGCGGGCCGCCCGGGTGGGGTCACGCGCGCCGTCAAGGCACGTTGACCGCCGGCCCGGCCCGCTCCGACGCGGGTCAGGCGGGCGACGCGGGCGGACGACCAACGAACGCACCCCGCCCGGTGGGCCCCCACCGGGCGGGGTGCGGTGCGTCGGCTCAGGGCTCGAAGCGGTAGCCCATGCCCGGCACGGTGATCAGGTGGCGCGGGTGGGCGGGGTCCGGCTCCAGCTTGTGCCGGAGGGTGGCGAGGTAGACCCGCAGGTAGTTGGTGCGTTTCTCGTTGCCCGGGCCCCATACGTCGCGCAGCAGCTGGCGCCCGGTGATCAGGCGCCCGGGATTGCGCAGCAGCGGGGCGAGCAGCCGCCACTCGGTGGGCGTGAGCCGCGGGGCCGCACCCTTGCCGGAGCGGCGCTCGACGGTGAACGCGCCCAGGTCGACGCGGTAGTCCGCGATGGTGACCGTCTCCGGCTCCTCCAGGACAGGCGGGCGGCGCAGCACGGCGCGCAGCCGGGCCGCCAGTTCGTCCATGGAGAACGGCTTGGTCACGAAGTCGTCGGCCCCCGCGTCCAGCGCCTCGACCTTGTCGGCAGGCCCGGTCCGCCCGGACAGCACGATGATGGGCAGCGGGCTCCAGGCCCGCACGCCGTGGATGATGTCGGTGCCGGACATATCGGGCAGGCCGAGGTCGAGGATGAGGGCGTCGGGCGGCTGCCGGGACACCAGCAGCAGTGCCGTGGTGCCGTCGGGGGCGGTGGCGACGGCGTAGTGACGTGCCGTCAGGTTGATGTCCAGCGCCTTCAGGATCTGCGGTTCGTCGTCGACGATCAGGACGCGCCTCATGTCAGCGCCTCCTCCCCGCCGGTGGGGGCGGCGGGCACGTCGGCCGGACCGCCGGCGGTGGGCAGGGACAGGACCATGGTGAGACCTCCGCCAGGGGTGTCCTCGGGGGTGAGGGTGCCGCCCATGGCCTCGGTCAGGCCGCGCGAGAGGGCGAGCCCGAGACCGAGGCCGGTGGTGTTGTCGGTGTCGCCGAGCCGCTGGAAGGGTTCGAAGACCCTCTCCCGGTCGGCGGGTCGGAGGCCGGGTCCGCGGTCCGCGACGCGCAGCTCGATGCGGGGGCCGAGGGCGCTGGCGCTGACCAGGACCGCGGTGCCTTCCGGGGCGTACCGCTGGGCGTTGGTCACCAGGTTGGCGATGACACGTTCCAGGAGCGGCGGGTCGGCCAGCGCGAACGGTACGTCCGCCAGGCCCCGGGTGGTGACGGGGACCGTGCTCTCGGCCAGGCTGTCGAGGGCGAGCGAGGCCGCTTCGGCCACGGAGGCGGGCTCGAGGGCCAGGCTGAGCGCGCCGGCCTGCAGCCGGCTCATGTCGAGGAGGTTGTCCACCAGCCGGTTGAGCCGGTCCAGGGACACCTCTGCGGTGGCCAGCAGTTCCTCCTGGTCCTCGGCGGAGAACTCGACCTCCCGGCTGCGCAGCGAGCTGACGGCCGCCCAGGCGCCGGCCAGCGGGGTGCGCAGGTCGTGGCTGACCGCCGCGAGCAACGCCGTCCGCATGCGGTCGGCCGCCCTGACGGGCTCCACCTCCGCTGCGGCCTCGGCAAGCCGGGCCCGTTCCAGCGCGGAGGCCACGTGCCCGGCGAAGGCGATGAGCACACGCCGCTCCGATGCCGCCAGGCGGCGGCCGCGCAGGACGAGGACGTCGTCCGGTCCGACGGGCACGGCCACCACGCCGTCCGCGGGGTCGTCCACCGGCACCGCCCCGCCGTCGGAGCCGTGCACGAGCTCGGCCGACTCCATGCCGAAGGCCTCCCGCGTTCGGTGCAGCAGGGCCTCGACGGCCTGGTCGCCGCGCAGGATGCTCCCGGCGAGGGAGGACAGCGTCTCGGCCTCGGCGGTGGCGTTGGCCGCGCGTCTGGACAGCCGCAGCGAGCGGTCCACGATCGTCGCGACGGTCACGGCGACGAGCGCGAACACGGCGAGCGCCAGCATGTTGTTGGTCTCGCCGATGGTGAACCGGCCGATGGGCGGTATGAAGTAGTAGTTCAGCAGCAGGGACGCGGTCAGGGACGCGAGCAGCGCGGAGACGACGCCGCCGATGCAGGCGACGCCGACCACGGTCAGCAGGAAGAGCAGCGCCTCGCTGGTGAGGTTCAGATGGCCCCGGCTGTTGGCGAGCACCGCGGTGAGCAGGGCGGGCAGGACCAGTCCCGCGACGGGGCCCGCCACCTTCCGCGCCGTGGGCAGCGAGCTGCCGGTGGCGGGCAGGAGGCGGCCGCGTCCCGCGCGCTCGTGGGTGACCATGTGGACGTCGATGTCGCCGGAGCGTTCCACGATGGTCTCGCCGACCCCGCGCCCGGTGAGGAACTGCGAGAGCCGCCCGCGCCGGCTGGTACCCATCACCAGCTGGGTGGCGCTCTCGGCCCGCGCGAAGTCCAGCAGGGCGTCGGGGACGTGGTCCCCGACGACGGAATGGAGGGTGCCGCCGAGGCTCTCCACGAGGGCCCGCTGTTTGGCCAGGGCGGCGGGCGAGGCGTCGGCCAGTCCGTCGCTGCGCACGATGTGGACGGCGAGCAGGTCGCCGCCGGCGGACCGGGCGGCGATCCGGGCGGCGCGGCGGATGAGGGTGCCGCCCTCCGGGCCGCCGGTGACGGCGACCACGACACGCTCCCGCGTCTCCCAGACGCGTCCGATGCCGTGCTCGGAGCGGTACTTCTGCAGCGCCTCGTCCACCCGTCCGGCGACCCAGAGCAGGGCGAGTTCGCGCAGCGCGGTGAGGTTGCCGACGCGGAAGTAGTTCGACAGGGCGGCGTCGACCTTCTCCGGGGCGTAGACGTTGCCGTGGGCCATCCGGCGGCGCAGTGCCTCGGCGGGCATGTCGACGAGCTCGATCTGGTCGGCGCGGCGGACGACCTCGTCCGGGACGGTCTCCCGCTGCGGCACGCCGGTGATCTTCTCGACGACGTCGTTGAGCGACTCCAGGTGCTGGATGTTGACGGCGGTGATCACGTCGATCCCCGCCCTGAGGAGCACCTCGATGTCCTGCCAGCGCTTGGCGTGGCGGCCGCCGGGGATGTTGGTGTGGGCCATCTCGTCGACGAGTGCCACCTGCGGCGCGCGGGCGAGGACGGCGTCGAGGTCCATCTCGGTGAAGACGGTGCCCCGGTAGTCGCGTTCCGCGCGGGGCACGACCTCCAGACCGTCGAGCATCTCCTCCGTGAGCGGCCGCTTGTGGCACTCGACGTACCCCACGACGACGTCGGTGCCCCGGGCGCCCCGGCGGCGTGCCTCGTCGAGCATGCGGTAGGTCTTCCCGACTCCGGGGGCCGCCCCGAGGAAGACCTTGAGTCTGCCGGGCCGTCCGCGGGGAGTGCCGGCCGGGGCCGGGACGACTGGCTGCGTCACCGGGAGTCCTTCCTTGTGCGGGTGTCACGCCGCCCGGCGGCGCAGGTGTTCCCTGCGCCGCCGGGCGGCGTGGTACGGGCGGTTCGACGGTGACGGGACGTCACTTCAGCTCGGTGAGCGCCTGGTTGAGTTCCACCACGTTGACGCGCTCCGCGCCGAGGAAGCCGAGGGTCCGGCCCTGGACGTGGTCCTCCACCAGCTTGCGCACGGCGGCGGCGTCCAGGCCGCGGGCCTGGGCGACCCGCTCGACCTGCTCGCGGGCGTACTCGGGCGAGATGTGCGGGTCGAGGCCGGAGCCGGAGGCCGTGACGGCGTCGACCGGCACGTCCTCGGGGGCCACGCCGTTGAACTCGGCGACCGCGGCCCGGCGTTCCTTGATGGTCTTCACCAGGTCCTCGTCGTTCGGGCCGAGGTTGGAGGCGCCGGTGACCAGCGGGTCGTAGCCGCCGGGTCGCGGCTGGAACCACTTCGGGTCCGGCTGGGCGACCTCGTCGGCGTCGTCCGGGTCCTTCTTCGGGAGGGTGAAGTTCTGGCCGATGAGGCTGGAACCGACGGTCTTGCCGTCCTGGGTGATCCTGGAGCCGTTGGCCTGGTCGGAGAACGCCGCCTGGGCGACGCCGGTGACGGCCAGCGGGTACGCGATGCCCAGGAGCACCGTGAACACCAGCAGCATCCGCAGGGCGGCCACGTGGTTGCGGACCACGGTGGGCAGGGAGCCGAACATGATGGGTTGCCTTCTTCTGTCAGCTGAGGCCGGGGATGAACTGGATGATCAGGTCGATCGCCTTGATGCCGACGAACGGCAGCACGAGACCGCCCAGGCCGTAGACCCAGATGTTGCGGGTCAGCAGCGCGGAGGCCGACGACGGCCGGTAGCGCACGCCGCGCAGGGCGAGCGGGATCAGCACGACGATGATCAGGGCGTTGAAGATGATCGCCGAGGAGATCGCCGACGTCGGGCTGTGCAGCTGCATGATGTTGAGCTTGTCCAGGCCCGGGTAGGCGATCGCGAACATCGCGGGGATGATCGCGAAGTACTTCGCCACGTCGTTGGCGATGGAGAAGGTGGTCAGCGCGCCGCGGGTGATGAGCAGCTGCTTGC
>NZ_JARAVO010000108.1:0-30317 GCF_033792805.1 Streptomyces sp. PA03-1a | reverse complement strand
GGCCAGGTCGAGGGTGACGGTGGGGGTGGTGTCGGGGGGCTCGACCAGTCCCGCGTCGGTGCCCGCGACGATCAGCGCGAGCCGGTGCCCGGCGGGCACGACGTGGTCGGTGGCGCCCAGGGTGACGGTGGCCGTGTAGGCGCGGCCCGGGACGAGCGGACGCCCGTGCCATGCGGACGCGGTGTGCCCGAGATCGGCCCAGCCGCGGCTCACCACGGTGTGGGCGACGTCGGCGGTGTCGGCCGCGGTGTCGCGGAAGCAGGCGCTGTCGCCCGCCGTGCTCTCACCCCAGCACGAGCGCGTGGCCAGGTCGGCGATGCCCTCCTTGGCGCCCAGGAAGTCCCGGACGGTGTCCGGCCCGAGGTCGACCAGGACCGCGGACAGGTGGGCGCTGGTGGTCGAGGAGGACGCGGTGAGGGTGACCGTGCCGCTGCCGGACAGCCGCAGGTCGCGGGCGAGGGTGCCGGTGGTGAAGACGGCCCTGGAGGCGCTCGGGGTGTCCGCGCCGGCGGCCCAGTCCTCCTCCCACTCCTGGGGCGCGTCGGTGAAGGCCGCCGTACTGCCGGGCGCGGCCGGGCCGAGCCCGAGGGTGCCCAGGCCCGGGGTGGTGCCGGGCCGCAGGCTCAGCCGGGCGGGTCCGGTGCCGGCGGGGGGCCAGGAGCGGTCGGTCGTCCAGTGGTCGGGGGAGCGTTCGACGTCGGCGCCGGGCTCGCGCTCCACGCCGTTGCGGACGCCCAGCAGATAGTGGTCGAACCAGCGGTGCAGGGTGGACACCCATGCCTCGCGCCGGAAGTCGAAGGGGTCGACGTGGCCGGTCTGCGACAGCCACACCTTGCGCTCCACGCCGTGCGCGGCGAGCGCGCTCCACCACTGGCCGAAGTGCTTGGTGCGGACGTTGAGGTCCTGCATGCCGTGGACGGCGAAGACGCTGGCGCGGACCTTGCCGGCGTCCTTGGTGTAGTCGCGTTCATTCCAGAACCCGGTCCAGTCGCCGCTGCGCGGGGCTCCGTCCACGATGCGCTGCTGCACCGCGGCGCAGCGGGCGCGGGCGGCCGGGCTCTCGACGTAGTCCGACAGCCAGTCGGGGCCGGAGTCGTAGAGGGCGGCGCCCTGCTGGAAGTAGTAGTCGTACCAGGAGCTGATGGCGCTGATCGGCACGATCGTGCGCAGGCCGCGCACCCCGGTCGCGGCGACGCCGTTGGCGATCGTCCCGTCCCAGCTCTTGCCGATCATGCCGACGTCGCCGGTGGACCAGCGGGCGCTCGCGGGCCGGGAGCCGGTACGGGAGGTGTAGCCCTCGGCCCGGCCGTTCAGCCAGTCGATCACCGCCTTGGCCGAGCCGATGTCGGAGGGGCCGCCGACGTCCACGCAGCCGTCGGAGCGGTTGGTGCCGGCCAGGTCGACCAGGACGACGGCGTAGCCGCGGGGGACGAAGTAGTTGTCGTAGTACAACGGGGCCTGGACCATGCGGCCCTGGTCGTCGTAGGTCTTCAACTGGCTCTCGTTGCCGCGTCCGCAGCACGAGTAGTAGGGACTCGCGTCCATGATCACCGGCACCTTGCGGCCGGCGGCCGCGGGCTCGCGGGGCCGCACGATGTCGGCGGCGACCCGGTCGGCGCGGCCGTCGCCGTCGTCGTCGCGGCCCGTCTCGACCCAGACCGCCTCGCGGATCGCGTCGGCGTACGAGTAGTCCGGCCGGCTCAGTCCGTGCCGGACGGTCCCGCCGGGGGAGGCGGCCTGCACGGTGGCCACGGGGAGGAGGACGGCGGCGAGGGCGGCGATCACGGTCGCCACCAGGGAGGTCGTCCGTATGCGGATGCGGTCGGTACGGGGGCGGGTGGTGCGCATGGGTGAGGGCACCCGCGGACGCTAGCCGCGGCCCGGTCCGGGGGGCCAGAGCGATACCGGTCAACTTGTGGGGGCTGTACGGGTACTTGTGGCGCGCGCCGGCACGGGGGTGGCACGGCGGGTTCACGCGTTCGGCCCAGCCCGGCGATCCCCCCTGCACGATCTGTGATGACCTGGTTACGCAGCGAAGGGTGGGGGGACGGCGTGGCCGCTCCCTGCCGGGACGCGGCGCCGGGCCCGCCCCCGCGGCCGCTCACCGATGCCGACCAGCCCCGCGTCTCGCAACGGGCGGAAACGAAGGCGTGGCGATGAAGCCTGTCCCGGCCACCGGCCGAATACCCGGGCGCGGACTGCTCTGCGCACTCGCCGTACTGGTCGCCTTCGGGCTGCTGCTCGCCACCTGCACCGCCGCGACGCACACGCACAGGACCGCCGCACCCACTCCCGCCGGGGCCTCCGCGAGCGCGGCGGCCGACGCGATCCGCGTGGACCTGCGGCGCTACTACACGCAGGAGCTGCGCTGGTTGCCCTGCCGGGACCGGTCGTTCCAGTGCACGAGGCTCAAGGTGCCGCGGGACTACGCGCACCCGGGAGCGGGTGACCTCTCCCTGGCCGCGATCCGCAGGCAGGCCCGCGGCCACGGCGCCGCCCGCGTCGGCGCACTCCAGATCAACCCCGGCGGCCCCGGTCTGTCCGCCATCGACGATCTGCGGGCCTACGCCGACAGGTACTCCCCCGCCCTGCGCGCCTCGTACGACCTGGTCGCGGTCGACCCGCGCGGCGTCGGCCACAGCTCGCCGGTGGACTGCGGCTCCGCCGCTCCCCCGGGTGCCGGGACGCGGGGGGCGCTCCCTTCGGACGAGGCCACGGTCATCAACACGTGGGCCGCCTACCACGCCAAGGTCGCCGCGGACTGCGCGCGGCACGCCGGGCAGCTGCTGCCGCACGTCGGCACCCTCGACGCGGCCCGGGACATGGACGTCGTACGCGCCGCGCTGGGCGAGGACCGCCTGCACTTCCTCGGCTTCTCGTACGGCACCTACCTGGGCGCCACCTACGCCGAGCTCTTCCCCTCCCGCGTCGGCCGGGTCGTCCTGGACGGCGCGGTCGACCCGGCCATGGACGGCTACCACGCCTACCTCAACCAGGCCCGCGGGTACCAGATCGCCTGGGAGTCCTTCGCCGCCGACTGCGCCCGCCGCAGGCACTGCCCGGTCGGCCACTCCGTCAAGGAGGCGGGCCGCACGCTGGACTCCCTCGTGGCCGCCCTCGACCGCGCCCCGGTGCGGCAGGGCAAGGAGGGCCACCTCGACGGCGAGACCCTGCTCGGCACGGTCGTCACCGCATTGCGCGCGCCCGACTGGGAGACGCTGCGCGCGGTGCTGGACGGGGTGACCTCGGGTGACACCACCGTGCTGCGGGAGCTCGTGGGCTCCGAGGACGACACCGCGTCCGGTGACGAGTCCATGACGGCGGTCAACTGCCTGAGCTCCGCGCTCGAATCGCGGTCGACCCCCGCCCAGACGCTCGCGGCGCTGCCCGAATTCCTGCGGGCCTCGCCCCAGTTCGGGGCGTTCTACAACGAGGACCTGTCGACGTGCGCCCACTGGCCGACGCGGCCCACGCAGCTCCCGCGGCGCGTCAGCGCCCGGGGCGCCGGGCCGATCCTCGTGATCGGCACCACCCGCGACCCCGCCACCCCCTACGACCAGGCCCGGGCACTGGCCGCCCAGCTCTCCTCCGGGCGTCTCCTGACCTGGGACGGCGACGGGCACACCGCCTACCAGCGCGGCAGCCGCTGCGTCGACACGGCCGTCGACGACTACCTGTTGCGCGGTCTGCTCCCGCCCACCGGCGCGATCTGCCGCTGACGCGACCACCCGCCCCGCGCTCCGCGCGGCGCACAGAAAGGCGTGGCCATGAACGCACCCCGACGCAGGCTCCACGGCTTCATCGCCGTGCTCGGCAGCTGCGGGCTGCTGCTCACCGCGTGCGCGGCGGGCGACCTCCGGCAGACGCCGGCCTGGGCACCCGCCGGGGGCGCCGCCACCGCCGCACCGGCGGACCTGGCCCGCTACTACGGGCAGAAACCGGGCTGGAAGGCCTGCGCCGCGGTGCCGTCGTTCCAGTGCGCCACCATCACGGTGCCGCTGGACTACGACCACCCCGAGGGAGGCGACATCACCCTGGCCGCGATACGCCAGAGGGCCACCGGGAACGGCGCCGCACGCGTCGGCTCGCTGCAGATGAACCCCGGCGGACCGGGCTCGTCCGCGATCGCCTACCTGCTCGGCAACGTGGACTCCTTCTCCCCCGCGGTGCGCGCAGCGTACGACCTGGTGGCGGTCGACCCGCGCGGTGTCGGCGCCAGCACCCTGGTGGACTGCGCCAAGGACACCCCCGCGGCCGCCCCGGACCCCGGCGCGCGCAGGGCGGACATCGACGCCTCGGCCGCGGGCTACGCGCAGGTCGCGGCCGAATGCGGCCGGCACGCGGGGCGGTTGCTGCCGCACGTGGGCACCGAGGACGCCGCCCGAGACATGGACGTCGTACGCGCCGTGCTGGGCGACCGGCAGCTCCATTACCTGGGCTTCTCGTACGGCACCTACCTGGGCGCCACCTACGCCGGGCTCTTCCCCTCCCGCGTCGGCCGCATGGTCCTCGACGGCGCCGTCGACCCCGCCCTCGACGGGTACGACTTCACCATCGGCCAGGCCCGGGGGTACGAGGTCGCCTGGAAGTCCTTCGCCGCGGAGTGCGCCACCCGGCCCGACTGTCCCGTGGGCCGCTCGGTCCAGGAGGCCGGCCGCATCCTCGACACCCTGGTGGCCACGCTGAACCGCACCCCCCTCCGGCAGGGCAAGGACATCACCGTCACGGGGGACTCCCTCCTCAGCGCGGTCGTCCTCGGGCTGCGGGCCCCGGCCTGGGAGGCGCTGCGCGCCGCGCTGGAGGGGGTGCGGGCCGGCGACACCACGGCCGTACAGGCGCTCCTCGGCGTGGACGAGGAAACCGATCCGGGCGACCAGTCGTACTACGCGGTGTCGTGCCTGAGCTCCACCCTGGGCACGTGGTCGACCGTCGCGCAGGCGCAGGCGGCGCTGCCCGAATTCCGCCGCGAAGCACCGCAGTTCGCCGAGTACTACGCCGGGACCCTGCCGATGTGCACCCATTGGCCCGTCCGCCCTGACCAGCCGGCGCACCGGATCACCGCGGCCGGCGCCGCACCGATCCTGGTCGTGGGCACCCTCCGCGACCCGGCCACCCCGTACCCGTGGGCACAGGCGCTCGCCCGGGAGCTCTCCTCCGGACGGCTCCTGACCTGGGACGGCGACGGGCACACCGCCTACCACCAGGGCAGCACCTGCGTCGAGAGCGCCGTCGACAGCTACCTGACGAAAGGTCAGCTCCCGTCCACCGGCACGGTCTGCGTCTGACGGGCGGTGGCCGCCGTGCAGGCCGCACGTCCCCTGTCCGGCCGGGGCAGGCGCATCGCGGGCGGGCTGCTGAGCGCCTGCCTGGTGCTGGCCGCCTGTTCGCCCCAGCGCGCGCACCGGACGGCGGGCGCGAAGCGGTCCGCGGCCGCGTCCGCGGCCGCCCCGGCCACTCCGGTCGCCTCGGCAGCCTCGGCGGCGGCGTCGGCAGCCTCGTCGGCGGCCTCGTCCGCGCCGCCGGACGTGTCGCGCTACTACCGGCAGAGGCTCGACTGGCAGCCCTGCCGGGAAGGGGCGTCGTTCCAGTGCACCACGGTGACGGTGCCCCTGGACTACGCCCACCCGCAGGCGGGCGACATCCGGCTGGCGGTCGTCCGCCACAGGGCCACCGGCCCGCGCGCGGTCCGCATCGGCTCGCTGCTGCTCAACCCCGGCGGGCCCGGCGTGTCGGCGGTCGACGATGTGCTGTCCTTCGCCGACGGCTTCTCCCCCGCGATGCGCGCCGCGTACGACCTGGTCGGCGTCGACCCCCGGGGCGTGGGCCGCAGCGCCCCGGTCGACTGCGGGACGGGCCCATCGGTCCCCGGGGCCGCCGCCGGGGACCCCGAGCCGGGCCTCGCCCTGGTCGCCGACGCGTGCGCACGTCGCGCGGGGCGGCTCCTGCCCCACGTCGGCACCCCCGACGCCGCACGGGACATGGACGTCGTACGGGCCCTGCTCGGCGACGACCGGCTGGGCTTCCTCGGCTACTCCTACGGCAGTTACCTGGGGGCCACCTATGCGGAGCTCTTCCCCTCCCGCGTCGGCCGCATGGTCCTCGACGGCGCCATCGACCCGGACATGGGCGCCTACCGCGCCACGCTCGGCATGGCACGCGGTTACCAGGTGGCCTGGGAGGCCTTCGCCGCCGACTGCGTCACCCGCCCCGGCTGCCCGGTCGGCCACTCGGTCAAGGACGCGGGCCGCATCCTTGACGGCCTGGTCGCGGGACTCGACGAGGCCTCCGGAAGTGCGGGCGGCCACGGCGTCTCCCCCACCGGCGACGATCTGCTCACCGCGGTCACCTCGGCACTCGCGGCTCCGGCCTGGGGCGCACTGCGCAACCTGCTCCGCGAGGTGGCGGCGGGCGACGCCGCCGCCTGGCGACCGCTGCCCGGCACGGAGGACGACGGCGGGCCGGGTGAGCAGTCCCTCGCCGCGATCAACTGCCTGAGCTCCGCGCTGGGACCGCGGTCGACCGCGGCGCAGACGCTCGCGGCCGTGCCCGAGTTCCGCCGCGCGGCCCCCCAGTTCGGCGCGTACTACGCCGGGTTCCTCCCCATGTGCGCCGACTGGCCGACGCGGCCCACGCAGGTCCCGCACCGGATCAGCGCCCGCGGCGCCCCGCCGATCCTCGTCGTCGGCACCACCCGCGACCCCGCCACCCCCTACGAGCAGGCCCGGGCACTGGCCGCCCAGCTCTCCTCCGGGCGGCTGCTCACCTGGGACGGCGACGGGCACACCGCCTACCAGCAGGGCAGCGCCTGCGTCGACACGGCCGTCGACGGCTACTTCCTGCACGGCCGGCTCCCACCCGACGGCACCGTGTGCGGCTGACGGGCAGCAGGACGCCACACCACCAGGGCACCAGAAAGGCTGAGCGATGGACGCTGTCCGGCACACCGGCCACGCACGCAGGAGGGGACGACGCCGCGCGGTCGCGGTGCTGGGCGCGTGCGCCCTCCTCGCGACCGCGTGTTCCTCCCTCCGCGGCGGGGCGTCACCCGTGACCCGCCTGGCGCCGGCCGGCTCCGTGCACACCGAGGCCGTGACGCCGCGGCTGACCCGCTACTACGCGCAGCGGCTCGCCTGGAGACCGTGCGAGGACAAGCCGTCCTTCCAGTGCACGACCCTCAATGCGCCGCTGGACTACGCACACCCCGAAGCGGGCGACATCACCCTGGCCGCCACCCGCCTGACGTCCACGGGGAGCGGGGCGCACCGCATCGGCTCGCTGCTGTACAACCCCGGCGGGCCCGGTGACTCCGCCATCGGCGGCCTGCAGGATCTCGCCGAAGAGTTCCCGCCCTCGGTACGCGCCGCCTACGACCTGGTCGCCGTCGACCCGCGTGGCGTCGGCGCCAGCACCCCGGTGGACTGCGGCACCGAGGTTGCGGCGAACCTCGCCGAAGCCCGCCCGCTCACCGCCGGGAAGCCGGACTTCGAGGCCCTGGACGAGGCCCGTGAGAAGACCGCCGACGCGTGCCGGCGGCACGCCGGGTGGCTGCTGCCGCACATCGGCACCCCGGACGTGGCCCGCGACATGGACCTGGTGCGCGCCCTCGTCGGGGACGACCGCCTGCACTTCTTCGGCTTCTCCTACGGCACCTACCTGGGCACCGTCTACGCCGAGCTCTTCCCCTCCCGGGTCGGCCGCATGGTCCTCGACGGCGCCGTGGACCCCACGGTCGACGGCTACCACCGCTTCCTGGATCCCGCACACGGCTACCAGGTGGCCTGGGAGGCCTTCGCCGCCGACTGCGCGCGCCGCCCCGACTGCCCGGTCGGCCACTCCGTCGAGGAGGCGGGCCGCGTCCTGGACGCCCTGGTCGCCCGCCTCGACCGGAGCCCGCGCCAGGAGGGCAAGGACGTCACCGTCACGGGGGACGACCTGCTTGTCACCGTCGTGTCGGGGCTCAAGCAGCCCGCGTGGGAGGAACTGCGCCTGGCCCTGGGCGAGGTGGTGTCCGCCTCCGGTGGCACCGCCGCGCTCCAAAGGCTCTCCGCCCCGGAGGAGGAGGCCGTCGCCGACGTGGGGTTCACGGCCGTCAGCTGTCTGAGCGCAGCGCTCGGGCCCGTGTTCACCCCCGCGCAGGCCGAGGCGCTGCTCCCCGCCTTCCTCCGTGCCTCGCCCCAGTTCGGGGCGTACTACACCGGGCTGCTCAGCACCTGCGCCCACTGGCCCGTCGGCCCGGACCGGCCCGCGCAGGCCGTCACGGTCCCTCCCACGGCGCCGATCCTGGTCGTCGGCACCCTGCGCGACCCGGCCACCCCGTACGCCTGGGCGCGGGCACTCACCCGGCAGCTCCCTTCGGCCCGGCTGCTGACCTGGGACGGCGACGGGCACACCGCCTACCTGCAGCCCGGAAGCGCGTGCGTCGACGCCGCGGTCGACCGCTACCTGCTGAGCGGCGTGCTCCCGCCGGCGGGGACGGTCTGCCGCTGAGAACACGCCGAGGCGCGCTCCCCCGGTCCTCCGGGGAGCGCGCCTCAGGGCCTCAGTGCCTCACGGTGGGATCAGCCGCGGCGGCCGTTGTTGCCCCCGCCGAGACCCTTGTCGAGCCCGGCGCGGCGCAGGGCGTCGGCCATCGCGCCGCCGGGGGCCGGGCGGTCCCGGTCGCGGTCGCCGCCGCGGGACTGGCGGGGCGGGTTGCCGCCGCGGCGGTCGGGCCGGTCGGGGCGGCCGCCGCGCTCGGGACGTCCACCGCCGGCGTTGCCCTTGGGCGCGCTCGCCTCGTCCTCCAGACGGAGGGTGAGGGAGATGCGCTTGCGCGGGATGTCGACGTCGAGCACCTTGACGCGGACGATGTCGCCGGGCTTGACCACCTCGCGCGGGTCGCTGACGAAGTTCCTGGACATCGCCGAGACGTGCACGAGCCCGTCCTGGTGGACGCCGACGTCCACGAAGGCGCCGAAGGCCGCGACATTGGTGACGACGCCCTCCAGGAGCATGCCGGGCCTGAGGTCCTTGAGCTCCTCGACGCCCTCCTTGAAGGCGGCGGTCTTGAAGGCGGGCCGCGGGTCACGTCCGGGCTTCTCCAGTTCGGAGAGGATGTCGGTGACCGTCGGCAGACCGAAGGTGTCGTCGACGAACTCCCGCGGCGCCAGCCCGCGCAGCACCGTGGTGTTGCCGATGAGCGCCCTGATGTCGGTGCCCGCCGCAGTGCTCATGCGCCGTACGACGGGGTAGGACTCGGGGTGCACGCTGGAGGCGTCCAGGGGGTCGTCGCCGTCGGGGATCCGCAGGAACCCGGCGCACTGCTCGTACGCCTTGGGGCCGAGCCGGGCCACGTCCTTCAGGGCGGTGCGCCGGCGGAACGGGCCGTTGGCGTCGCGGTGGGCGACGATGTTGGCGGCCAGGCCCTCGGTGATGCCGGAGACGCGGCGCAACAGCGGCACGGAGGCGGTGTTGACGTCGACGCCGACGCCGTTCACGCAGTCCTCGACGACCGCGTCGAGGGAGCGCGAGAGCTTCACCTCGGACAGGTCGTGCTGGTACTGGCCGACGCCGATCGACTTGGGGTCGATCTTGACGAGTTCGGCGAGCGGGTCCTGGAGGCGGCGGGCGATGGAGACGGCGCCGCGCAGCGACACGTCGAGCTCGGGGAGCTCGGCGGAGGCGTAGGCGGAGGCGGAGTAGACCGAGGCGCCCGCCTCGGACACCACGGCCTTGGTCAGCTTCAGTTCCGGGTGCCGCTTGATGAGGTCCGCGGCGAGCCTGTCGGTCTCGCGGGAGGCGGTTCCGTTGCCGATGGCGACCAGGTCGACCTCGTGGGCGGCGGCGAGCCGGGCGAGCGTCGCGATGGAGGCGTCCCACTGGTTGCGCGGCACGTGCGGGTAGATCGTGTCGGTGGCGACGACCTTGCCCGTCGCGTCGACCACGGCCACCTTGACGCCGGTGCGGAAGCCCGGGTCCAGGCCCATGGTGGCGCGCGTGCCGGCGGGGGCGGCGAGCAGCAGGTCGCGCAGGTTGGCGGCGAAGACCCGGACCGCCTCGTCCTCGGCGTCCTGGCGCAGCTGGACGCGCAGGTCGAGGCCGAGCCGGACCAGGAAGCGGGTGCGCCAGGCCCAGCGAACGCTGTCGGCGAGCCACTTGTCGGCGGGGCGGCCGCGGTCGGCGACGCCGAAGTGGTGGGCGATCGTGCGCTCGAAGCTGGAGGGGCCCTCCGCGACCGGCTCCTCGGGCTCCATGGTGAGGTCGAGGACCTCCTCCTTCTCGCCGCGCAGCATGGCGAGCACACGGTGCGAGGGGAGCTTGGTGAACGGCTCGGCGAAGTCGAAGTAGTCCGCGAACTTCGCGCCCGCCTCCTCCTTGCCCTCGCGCACCTTGGCGACGAGCCGGCCCCGCTCCCACATCCGGGTGCGCAGTCCCCCGACGAGGTCGGCGTCCTCGGACCACCGCTCGGTGAGGATCGCGCGGGCGCCCTCCAGCGCCGCCGCGGCGTCGGCGACGCCCTTGTCCGCGTCGACGAACCCGGCGGCCTCGGCCTGCGGTTCCAGGGACGGGTCGCCGAGGAGGCGGTCGGCGAGCGGCTCCAGGCCGGCCTCGCGGGCGATCTGCGCCTTGGTGCGCCGCTTGGGCTTGTAGGGCAGGTAGATGTCCTCGAGGCGCGCCTTGGAGTCCGCGGCGAGGATCTGCGCCTTCAGGGCGTCGTCGAGCTTGCCCTGGGACTCGATGGACTCCAGGATGGCGGCCCGCCGCTCGTCCATTTCGCGCAGGTAGCGCAGGCGCTCCTCCAGCGTCCGCAGCTGGGCGTCGTCGAGGCCGTCCGTCGCCTCCTTGCGGTACCGGGCCACGAACGGCACGGTCGCGCCGCCGTCGAGCAGCTCGACCGCCGATCTGACCTGACCTTCCCGTACGCCGAGTTCCTCGGCGATCCTGCGCTCGACCGAGACCGTTGTCGTCACGATGTGCGACCTGCTTTCTGGCTGGACTACCGCTGCATTATTGCGGAGCCCGGCCGCCCGGCCACGAGCCTGGGCCTATGCCGCGCCGGAGTCCGGGCCCAGACGCTTCTCGAACCAGTGGTCGGCGTAGCGTTCGCCGTTGTAGTCGGGGACCTCGTGGTAGCCCAGTTTCGCGTACAGGGCCCGTGCCTCGACCAGGTCGGCCCGGGTGTCGAGGCGGATCACGGCGGCGCCCAGTCGTTCGCGTGCCGCGCGTTCGGCGGCGGTGACCAGCAGTGCGGCGCCGCCGGTGCGGCGGGCGCCGGGGACGACCCACACGCGGCGCAGCTCGGCGACGCCGGGGGCCAGGAGGCGGACGCCCGCGCAGCCGGCCGGCTCGCCGTCGCGGCGGCCGACGAGGAAGTGCCCGTGGGGACCGGCGAGGTCGTCACTGGTGTGCTCGGTGAGCAGGTCGTCGATCTCCCGCGGGGTCATCGGCCTGCCGTAGTAGCGGCTGACGATGTCGTCGTAGTACCGCCACAGCAGGTCCCTCGACACGGGGTCGTCAACGGGGAGCGGGGCGATCTCCCATACGGGCGAAGCGTGGACGTTCGGTCGCGGTACGGTCACGCGGCCCATCGTGGCAGCACCCTGCGTCGCTATCCTCCGAATATTCGTTGGCACGTCAACGACATACGGGGGCACGACATGACGCGGCACGCCGCGCGGAAGAGCCATCCCATCGCCACCGCCGACCAGTCCTGCAACGGCGTCCTGGTCTTCGACCCCGACGCCCTGGACTGGTCGCGGCCCGGGGCCGTGACCTGGCACTGGAGCGCGCCGGGCGGGGCCGGCACGAGCTGGCAGCACCTGTCGGACGTGCGGCTGCGCAGGACGCAGGCGTACGGGCGGGTCGTGCTCGTGGCCGCGTCCGGCGGCCGGGCGGCGATGGTGCGCGAGGACACCGGGGCCATCGTGTGGCAGACGGTGACCCCGGCCGACAGCCCGCACGCCATCGAGCGCATCCCGGGCGGGGTGATCGTGGTGGCCTCCGTGGCGCCCGGCCGGCTGCGGCTGTACGCGGACACCGAGCAGACCGCGCCGTTCCGCACCGTGCCGCTGCCGAGGGCGCGCGGTGTGCTGTACGACCCGGAGCACGGGGCGCTGTGGGCGATCGGCGCCGAGCGGCTGGTGCGCTACGCGGTGTCGGGCCGGGGCGCGGCGACGACGCTGACGGAGCACAGCGCCGTGGGCTTCGAGGGCGAGGGCCGTGATCTGCAGCCGGTGTACGGCGACCCGGGGTCGCTGTGGTTCACCGACAGCTACGGGGTGTACCGGCTGGACGTCGCGTCCCTCAGGTACCGGCAGGTGGACGGGGCGAGCGGGGTGAGCGCCTACACCAACCAGCCGACAGGGACGCGCATCCGGGCCAGGTCGCAGGCGACCGGGCCCCGGGGCCGGGGCGGGCCGACGGTCGAGTTCCTCGACGCCGACGGGACCCCCGCGTACGCACGGACCCGCCCCGGCGCCGCCTTCGCCACGGTGCGCCTGTGGACCCCGGACTTCCGCTGAGGCCGGTCGCGGCCGGGGCGGCCGGCGACCGGGATCCGGCCGGCGCGGGCGACCGGGGGACCGGCCCCCGCGCCGGTACGGCGGCATGTAATGATCAGATGTATTTGCCCCTGCCATCTTTTCTGCGGCCGACGCCCGACCGGGCGCCGCGCCCCCGGCGGGCCCCGGTGCGCCAGCACCCGGCCGGCCGGCACCCACGGACACGCCAACGGAGGCTTCGCTCCCATGGAATACCGCCATCTCGGCCGTAGCGGCCTGGTCATCAGCGAGATCGCGTACGGCAACTGGCTCACCCACGGCTCGCAGGTGGAGGCGGACGCCGCCACGGCGTGCGTGCGCGCGGCGCTGGAGGTCGGCATCACCAGCTTCGACACCGCCGACGTCTACGCGGGGACGCGCGCCGAGTCCGTCCTCGGCGAGGCGCTGAAGGGCGAGCGCCGCGAGGGCATCGAGATCTTCACCAAGGTGTACTGGCCGACCGGGCCGGGCCGCAACGACCGCGGGCTGTCGCGCAAGCACATCATGGAGTCGATCGCCGGCTCGCTGCGCCGCCTGCAGACCGACTACGTGGACCTCTACCAGGCGCACCGCTACGACGTGGACACCCCGCTCGAGGAGACGATGGAGGCGTTCGCCGACGTCGTGCACTCGGGCAAGGCCCTGTACATCGGCGTCTCGGAGTGGCCGGCGGAGCAGATCCGTCGCGCCCACGCGATGGCGCGGGAACTGCACGTCCCGCTGGTGTCGAACCAGCCGCAGTACAACGCCCTGTGGCGGGTCATCGAGGGTGAGGTCGTCCCGACCTGCGAGGAACTGGGCATGGGCCAGGTGGTCTTCTCGCCGATCGCGCAGGGTGTGCTGACCGGCAAGTACCGGCGGGGGCAGGAGCCCCCGGCGGGCTCGCGGGCCACCGACGACAAGGGCGGCGCCGGCATGATCTCGCGGTGGATGAGCGACGAGGTGCTCGACGCCGTCCAGCGGCTCCAGCCGCTCGCCGCCGAGGCCGGCCTGTCGCTGGCCCAGCTCGCGGTGGCGTGGGTGCTGCAGAACTCCAACGTCTCGGCGGCCATCGTCGGCGCGTCCCGTCCCGAGCAGGTCGCGGAGAACGCCAAGGCGGCGGGCGTCGTCCTGGAGAAGGACCTGATGGCGCGGATCGAGGAGATCCTGGAGCCGGTCGCGGTCACCGACCCCAAGCGGGTCCACGACAACGTCCCTGCGCGCCGCCCCTGAGCCGGCATGCCCCGGCCCCGCGGTCCGTGCGGACAGCGGGGCCGGGGCACTCCTCGGGAGCCGCGCCGCGCTAGGCGGTGTGGCAGTGGCCCTCGCCGCGCGGGGTCTCCTTGGGGAGGTCGAGCGCGGGGTTGCGGTCGAAGAAGCCGGTGGGCTTGAGGGTGAACCCGCTGTGGTCGACGGGCATGACCGGCCACTCCTCCAGCCGCGGCAGGTGGGTGGGCCCGAAGGTGTGCCAGACGGTCAGCTCGGTGTCCTCCAGCGACTCGCCCGCCGCGGTCCAGCGGGGCAGCCCGGCGCCGCCCGCGTTCTGGTTGGGGTAGTCCCCCGCGGGGAAGCGCCGCTCGGGACGGTGGCGGGTGACCCACACGTGCTTGGTGCCGTAGGCCATGCGCCGGGCGACCGCCGAGTCGGGCTGCGCGAGGACGACCGGGCCGGGCTGCGGCACGAGCGTGTACGCCACGGGCTTGCCCATGCGGTTGAGGGAGCCGGGGTTGCTGATCCGCCAGCGGCGGCCCGCCAGCGGGTCGGCGAGGCGGCCGCCCTCGGCGCTGTCGGCGACGGTGGTCACCCGGGTGGTGAAGACGTTGCCGTTGGGGTTGTCCGGCCCGCTCGGGACGGGGACGACGTCCACCTCCTCCACGGTGTTGGCGTGGCCGTCGACGGCGGCGTCCAGCCGTACGCAGAACAGGTGCTGGTGGAACGGGGCGAGCAGGCCGGGCGCGACCTCCGTGCCGACCGCGTCGGCGGTGCCGGGCTCCACGGCGGAGGTCTGCACGATGCCGGTGGACTTGGCCTCGAAGCCGATCGTGCCGTCCTGGTGGAAGTACCAGTAGAAGCCGTAGTCGTAGTTGCCGACGGTGGCGATGTAGGAGACGACGAGGCGGCGGGCGCGACGGCTGTCGGCGGCCATGTCGTTGAAGATGTCGGTGTGCTTCCACAGGAGGCCGTAGTCCTCCTCGTGGATGCAGATGGCGTTGGGCAGCGTCTCGGGGTTGCCGAGGTCGTCGGAGAGGACGGCGTCGAGGTAGGTGATCTCGCCGAGGCAGTCGCAGCCGAGCTTCAGGGCGTTGGCGTTGCGGCCGAGCGAGTACTCGCCCGCGTCGAGGAAGGCGACCCAGTTGCGGTCGTCGCCGGGCTCGGCGTAGGCGACGGCCATCTCGGCGAGCGAGGCGCGGTGCAGGACGGAGCGGACGCGGTCGCCGTCCTCGTAGCCGATCTGGTGCAGGACCAGGCCCTCGCGGCCGTTGAAGTCGATGCGGAAGCGCCACTTCTGCCAGGTCATCAGCCGACCGCTGAGGGCGAAGGACGGCCCTTCCGGCTGGGTGATCTCCAGCGGGCGCAGGTCGGTGCGGGCCGGGCCGTTGAACTCGGCCTCGTAGCGGCCGCATTCGGACGGGATCGGCACGGCGCCGGTGTCGATCAGGCGGACGACCTTCCGCTCGATGACGTCGACGTCGGCGACGAGCCCGGCCACCGGGTGCGCCCACGGGCTGTCGGAGGCGTTGCAGCGCAGCCAGGTCAGGGAGCGCATGAGGCGGGCGCCGGGCCGGTCCTCGAAGCGCAGCGGTCCCGCTCCGAGGGGGGCGGCTACGGCGAGGTCGAGGTCGGTGACGCCGCGTTCGGCCATGGCCTTGCGCCAGCCCGGGTCGGCCTTGACGACCTGCTCGACGATCTCGTACTCCTCGAAGGTGACCGGGGGCTGGCCCTCCTCCGCGGTGTCGAGCGCGCGGTGGGCGACGACGACGCCCGCCGTGACGTCGACCAGTGCCTCGGCGGCGGCGCCGGTGGCCGAGTCCAGCAGGGTCACGCGCAGCCGGCGCACCACGGGGTCGCCGTCGCGATGGGCGTCGGCGGTGTGCCGGTCGGGCTCGTCGAGCAGGACGAGGGGGAAGCGGGTCGTGTCGGTGACCCTGCCGTCCTCCGCGAGGATGCGGCGGGCGGCGGAAATCTCGTCGGCGGTCAGCGGGTCGAGGGGGTGGGGCGCGGCGGGCACGGCGTCGGCGTCGGTGTGGCAGCAGGAGGACATCGGGGCAACCCTCTTGTCGACGTTGGTCGTTGCGCTGTCGGGCGCTACGGACATGGAACCGGCCCGCCGCTCCCCCGGCCAGGGGTGCGACGGGCCGAACGGGGTCAGGAGGCGCTGGTCTCCGCGTCGGTGGCGGGCACGGCCTCGCGCGCCTGCTCGATCCGGAACGCCTCGTTGCCGAGGCCGATGCGGGCGTGCACCTCGGGACGGGTGGCCCGCAGGACCGCGCCGTACACCAGGCCGCCGACGACGGTGACACCGATGATGGCGGGCAGGATCCAGGAGACGGCGGAGCCGTCGCCGGCGACCAGGACGTCGAAGTCCTTGACGGCGTAGACGGCGATCACGACCAGCGCGATGCCCGCGAGGGCGGAGGCGACGATCCGCGGTGCCTGGGTGCGCAGCGCGCCGCGCCGGACGAAGTAGCCGATGACGGCGAAGGACGCGGTCGCCAGCAGCACGATCACGCCCAGGGCACCGACGTTGCCGAACCAGGTGAAGAGCTTCAGCACCGGCGCGGTGGGGTCGTGGTCCGCCGCCGCGCTGCCGTCGGTGACGGCGAAGGCGACCACGAAGCCGAGGGACACCAGGGTCTGCAGCAGCGAGCCGAAGGCGGGGGCGCCGCTGTTGGGGTTGGTACGGCCGAAGGCCTGGGGCAGCAGGCCCTCGCGGCCCATGGCGAAGGCGTAGCGGGCGACGACGTTGTGGAAGCTGAGCAGGCAGGCGAACATGCCGGTCACATACAGCACGTGCAGGACGTCGGTGAAGGCGGCCCCGATGATCGACTCGCTGAGGCCGAAGAGCAGTCCCGGTCCCTGCTTCTGCGACACCTCCACGATCTGCGACGGACCGGCCGCGATGCTCAGCGCCCAGGAGCTGATGGCGAAGAAGACGGCGACGAAGGTGACGGCGAGGAAGGTCACCCGGGCGACCACGACCTGCGGGCGGCTGGTCTCCTCGGCGTAGACGGGGGACTGCTCGAAGCCGACGAAGCTGGCGATGCAGAAGCACAGGGCGGTGCCCAGGCCCGCGCCGCTGAGCGTGCTCGGGTCGAAGGCGTGCAGCGACAGGCCCTCCTTGGCGGGACTGCCGATGGCGGCGACGTCGAAGATGACGACGAGGGCGATCTCGATCAGCAGCAGGACGCCGAGGACCTTGGCGTTGACGTCGATCTTGAGCCAGCCGAGCGCGCCGACCGCGAGGACGCCGAGTACCGCCGGGATCCACCAGGCGATCGTGGTGTCGAGGTAGGTCTGGAAGAGCCCGGAGATCTCGAAGCCGAAGAGGCCGAAGACCGCGAACTGCATCGCGCTGTACGACACCAGGGCGACGAGCGACGCGGCGGCGCCCGCGGTGCCGCCGAGCCCGCGGGCGATGTAGGCGTAGAAGGCGCCCGCGTTGTGGACGTGGCGGCTCATCTCGGCGTAGCCGACGCTGAAGAGGAGGAGTACCACGCCGAGGATCACGAACAGCAGCGGCTGTCCGACGATGCCCATGACGCCGTACGTGGTGGGCATGACGCCGGCGACCACCATCAGCGGCGCACTGGCGGCGACCACGGAGAGGAGCAGGCCGGACATGCCGAGGCGGTCGGCCCGCAGGGCTCTCTCCTCGCCTTTGAACGTGCTGATCCCGCTGTTGCCCGTCAGCATGGCGGTTCCTTCCTGGGAGGGGTTGGGGTGGTGCTGGTGCGTCATGCGGTGCGGGCCCTACGGGGAGCCGGGGCCGAGCACGGCCTCCCGCGCGGCGCGGAAGGCCTTCTTGGGGTCGCGGTCCGGGTAGGCCCACGGGGTGCGGGTGGCGTGCGCGCCGATCCGGTTGAACAGGGCCGCCGCCTCGGCGTTGCGGCCCTGCAGGAACTGCGCGTGGACGAGGAAGTTGAGGTCGAGGTGGAGGCGCGGGTGGTCGTGCCCGGCACCGTCCCACTCCAGCCACCAGTCGAAGCCCCGCTTGAGGGCCTGCCGGGCCCGCCATCCGTCCCAGTGCCCGGAGGCCGCGGGATCGGCGGGCAGGGTCCCGGCGGTGGCGAGGACCCGGTACAGCTCGGCGTGGGCGACGACCGGGAGGACGGCGAGCGGTGAGCCGGCGGGCGCCTCGCCCGCGGCCCAGTCGGCGAATTCGTACACCTCGTGGAAGGGCCCGCCCTCGGAGGCGGCCTGGGGGCGTTCGGCGAGGCAGGCGGCCATCAGGTGGTGTCCGTGGTGATGACCGCGGTGGCGGCCGCGGACCTGGTCGAAGGCGCGCATCTGCTCGTCGTCGGTGCCGGTGTGGCGGGCCAGGATCAGCAGGCAGAGCCACGGCGTGGGGTCGGCCGGGGTGAGCGCGGCGGCGGCGAGGCAGGTCTCGCGGGCCCGTTCGGGCTTCTCCTTGCCGGCGACGGCACGGAACACCGTGGCGCAGGCCAGCAGCGCGGCCGCGTCGGTACTGCCGGGTTCGGCGAGCTGCCACTCGCGCGCCCAGGTGGCACTGGCGCCGCCCTCGCCGAGGACGACCAGGCGGTGGCCGCGCCGGTCCCAGTCGTCGCCGGTCTCGGCGAGCAGGCTGCGGGCGGTGGTCCAGCGGCCCTGGGCGAGCGCAGCGCGGGCGTCGGCCAGTGGCTCGTCGTCCAGGGCAGGGTCGAACCGCAGGTCGTCCCGGGAGCGGGAGAAACCGAACGGGGGTGGAGGAGGAGTCATCCTCGGGGTGCCTCCACGGCGCGCACGTGATGTCCGGCCCGGGGCGGGGCATCCCGTTCGGCGTCCGGTGATCGCTTGATCACACAAAGCCAACCGGTATGAGCAGGTCCACTTCAAGTCCGGGCCTGTTGTCTCGATGTAGTCCCGCACACGCGTCCGAACGGCGGCGGGCGCCGCCGGACGCCGCGGGACACGGATCGGGACGGATCGCGGCGATCGCCTGCGCCGCAACGCCCGCGCCTGATATTCGAACGTACGAATATGAGACGAAGGAGCAACGCCGTGGCGGACGACACCGCGCCGGCACCGTCCCATCCCCTGGCGTCCGTCCGGCGCAGCCACGGCTGGAGCTACCAGGACCTCGCTCGGGTCGTCGCCGACAACGCCCGTGCCCTCGGCGTGCCCATGGCGGCCCGTCGGGAGAAGGTGTGGCGCTGGGAGCACTGGGGCGTGGTGCCGGAGAGGGACAGCCAGCGGGCCCTGGCCCGGGCCCTTGGCGTACCGCTGCGGGAGGTGGACACCCGCCCGTGGCCCGGCTGGTTACCGTCCTTCGACGGCATCCCCGACGGGCTGCCGTGGACCCGGGCGGGCGGTCTCGACGCGCTGGACGCCCTGCTCGACGGCGGCGGACGCGACCCGCGGGGCCACCCCGTGCTGGAGGGAGCGGAGTTCGGCGACGCCGTCGCCGACTGGGCGGCCGCGACCGACGGCGGAAGGGACCACGGAAGGGACGGCGGAAGGGACGAGCCGCCGCGGGACGACGCCGTCGCCGGCCGGGAAGGGGCTGCGGCCGACGAGGAGACCGTGGACTGGCTGGAGCGCGGCGTGCTCGGCCTGCGCCGCCTGGACGACCGGCTCGGCGGCGCGGCCGTACGGCACCGGGTCGAGGCCGATCTGCGGATCGCCCTGGACCTGCTGCGCCGGGGACCGTACCGGGGCGGGCTCGACGCCCGTCTGCTGCGCGTCGCCGCCGGACTGGCCCAGTTGGGCGGCTGGGCGGCGACGGACTGCGGACGGCACGGGGCGGCCCAGCGGCACCACCTCACCGGGCTGCGCCTCGCGCACGGCGCGCAGGACCGCCCGCAAGCCGCCAACCTGTGGGCGGGACTGAGCCTTCAGGCGGTGTTCGCGGGCCGTCACGACGACGCCCTGGCGGCGGCCCGTGCCGCGGAGTCCGCCGCGGCCGGGGCGACCTCGCGCACCCGCGCGATGCTCGCCACCCGCCGGGCCCGGGCCCACGCCGGGCTCGGCGAGGACGCGGCGTGCCGCCGGTCGCTGGAGGAGGCGGGACGGCTACTGGACACCGCGCCCGGCGACGACGACCCGTCGTGGATCTACTGGTTCGACGAGGCGGAGCTGTGCGCGCAGAGCGGGATCGCGCTGCTGGACCTCGGCCGTGCGCAGGAAGCGGCCCCGCTGCTGGAGAAGGCACTGGCGATCCAGGACCCCCTCTACCGGCGCGACCGCACCCTCTACACCGCGCGCGCCGCCCTCGCCCGGGCGCGGACCGGCGACCTCGACACCGCCCGAGCCCTCACCGAGGACGCCGTGGACCTCGCCCGGGGGTGCGGGTCGCCCCGGGTGGCCATCGCCGTCGAACAGGCCAGGACGACGCTGTCCCAGGCCCGTTGACGACCCGGCCCCGCCGGACCGGCACCGCGGTCCGGCGGGCCCGCCCCGGCGACCACCCGAACCGGGAGCCCGACAGCCGCAGTCGGGGTCCGTCCGAGGACCGCGCGGCGCATCGCGCCACCGGTCCGGACGTCCCAGGCGCCCTGAGGGGCAGTGGTCCACGGCCCCGGAAGACCCGCCCGGCGCGGGGAGTTCGCACACTACGGCCCCGGCCACGCCGGACCGCCCGGCACAACGGTCGCTCCCGCCGCCGGTGACCGGACCGCCTGCCGGCGGGCACGCCGCGGCGCGGCCGCAGTCGACGTCGTGACCGCAGGTCCCGGGCCGCGCGGCGCATCGCGCCACCGGTCCGGACGTCCCAGGCGCCGGTCGTGCACCAGAAGCGGTGCGGCGCGGTGCGCCGGAGGCGGTCTGGTGCGGTGCCGCGCGGTGGGCTACGTTGCCGCGGCATGACGCCGATGGGGACGATGAGACGGGTGTGGACGGCCGTGCTGTGCGGGGCGGCGCTCGCCGCGCTGACCGCGGCCCCGGCCCACGCGGCGGGTGAACGGCCCGGTCCGCGCTGGGAGCTGAAGGACACCGGCAGCACCGCGCGCTTCCGCGGGCTGGCGGCGGTCAGCAGGAACACCGCCTGGGTGGCCGGTTCCGAGGGCAAGGTGCTGCGCACGGTGGACGGCGGACGCCACTGGGCGGACGTGTCGCCACCGGGTGCCGCCGAACTGCAGTTCCGCGACGTCGAGGCGTTCGACGCGCGGCGCGCGGTGGTGCTGGCGATCGGCGAGGGCGAGGCGTCCCGTGTGCTGCGCACCCAGGACGGCGGCGCGACCTGGACGGAGACCTTCCGCAACGCCGACCCCCGCGCCTTCTACGACTGCGTCACCTTCTTCGACGACCGGCACGGCCTCGCCGTCAGCGACCCGGTCGACGGCAGGTACCGGATGCTGTCCACCGGTGACGGCGGCCGCAGTTGGCGGGTGCTGCCCTCCGCCGGCATGCCCCCCGCGCTCGCGGGCGAGGCCTCGTTCGCGGCGAGCGGTCAGTGCCTGGTGAGCCGTGGCCCGCGCGACGTGTGGCTGGCGACCGGCGGGGCGTCGCAGGCCCGCGTCCTGCACTCCCGCGACCGGGGGCTGACCTGGACCGTGGCGGCGTCCACCCTGCCCGCGGGCGACCCCGCGAAGGGCGTGTTCGCGCTGGCGTTCCACGACGCGCGGCAAGGGATCGCCGTGGGCGGGGACTACCGCCCCGACCAGGCCTCCCCCGACGCCGCCGCGGTGTCCCGCGACGGCGGCGCCACCTGGACCGGCTCCGCACGACCCCCGGCCGCCTACCGTTCGGGAGTGACCTGGCTGCCGTACTCCTCGCGCGCGGCGATCGCGGTCGGACCGTCCGGCAGCGACCTGAGCCTGGACGGCGGCCGGACCTGGCGGACCTTCGACTCCGGGTCGTACGACACCGTCGACTGCCCCCCGGACCTGGGCTGCTGGGCCGCGGGTGAGCAGGGCCGCGTCGCACGCCTGGGGATCAACTTCGGCGGCGGGGCCGCTGGCTCGTAGTCTGCGTTCGTGAACCGCAGACGCCGCAAGAAGCTGAGCCGAGCCCTCGTGCGGGCCGCGAGGAGCGGTGAGACCGGGACCGTGCGCCGGCTCCTGCGGCGCGGCGCCTCCCCCGAACTCCCGGACGCTGACGGGACGACACCGCTGTACGCGGCGTCGGTCCACGGCGCGGCGGACGTGGTGGGGCTGCTGCTCACCGCGGGGGCCCTGCCCGACACCGAGAGCGGCCACGGGGACGAGGGCACACCCCTGTGCGGGGCCGCGTGCTGGGGACACACCGGGACGGTGCGCCGGCTGCTCGCCCAGGGTGCCGATCCCCGCCTGCGCGAGGACCACGGCACGGGGCTCACGCCGCTCGAATGGGCCGGGCGCGGCCCGTACCCGGAGACGGCGGCGCTGCTGCGCGCCGCGGCGGACTCCCGTCCGCCCACGGCCGGGTAGGACGGCCAGGTGGCACGGCGCGCCGGTACGGTCCCGCGGTGCGGGACCGTACCGGCGCGCCGCCGGACGTCCTGGTTACGCGACCGGGCGGGGGCGTCCCCGTCCACGGGTGAGGCTGTAACCGGCGATGCCCGCGAGCGCGCCCAGCACGCCCCCTGCCGCGGTCCAGATCCAGCGGTCGGACCACCAGCCGCCGCCCCAGCCGTCCTCGGGCTGGGCCAGCCCGGCCGGCACCGGCGAGGCGCTCGGGTCGGCCTCGTCGTCCGCCGCCTCGTCGGACTCCTCCGTGGCGGAGGCGGACGGCACGGCGTTGGGGTCGAGGGTGGCCCCGGCCTTGGCGACCGGGGTGAGCGGGGCGGCGAGTTCGCCGTCGACGGCCTTGGAGCCGCCCGCGTCCGTCGAGGTGGTGCCGACCTGTGCCTGGACCGGCAGGCCGAGGTCCTCGTCCGGGAGCCGCAGCACGGTCAGGCGGATGTAGTACGCGCCCGGGAGCGGGTCGTCGGCCCATGCCTCGGACCATGCACGCACGGTGCGCAGCCGGCAGCTCAGCTCCAGCTGGGTGTCCTGCGCGGACGCCGTCCTGGCCGGCTTGCCCGCGGTGCACGCCTGACGGCGGCGCAGGCCGTCGTAGACGTCGAGCTGCCAGGTCTGGTCGCCGTGCCGGCTCGCGGACTCCGGCAGGCTGACCGTCGCGGAGACCGTGGGCACCTCGCCCACCGCGGCCGGGAACACCCAGTACAGGTAGTCGCCGGTGGAGGCGCCGGCCGGGACGGTCCGCACCCCCGGCCGGAGGTTCCCGGCGGTCCGGAAACCGGTGCCGGGCTGGACGGTCTCCTCGGTGGCCCCCGTTCCGCTCACGCCCGGGCTGGGCGTGGCGTCGTCCGCGGCGGCGGTGCCCGCTCCGGCGGCGAACAGGGCCGCGCCCGCAAGCAGTACGGCGGCCGCCCGGCGCGCCGTTCGGATGGTACGCATCAGTTGGTCCTCCAGACGGCGACGCGCCAGCGCGAGATCCAGCCCCACAGCACACCGGCGACGAGGCCGGTCACGACCAGCAGGGCCAGCAGCCACCAGCCGCGGCCCAGGCCGAAGGAGGCGACGTCGGACGGCTCGTCGGGCGAGGAGACCAGGTCGACGCTGAGTTCGAGCGGCAGGCCCGGGGTGCGCTTCACGGCGTCCGGGGCGGAGAAGGAGTTGCTGACCTCGATGCACACCGTGCGGGCGGCCGCGGCGTCGTCGTCGTCGCGCTCCGGCCAGGCGTAGCGCAGACCGGAGGAGATGACGTCGGTGCGTCCGCTGCCCGCTTCCGAGCCGCGGACGAGTTCCCGGCCGCCGGAGGTGACGGCCCGTACGAGGACGCCGTAGTCGCGGTTGACGGCGCGGTCGGCGCCGACGCTGACGGAAGCGCGCAGTTCCTGGCCGTCGGTGACGCTCACTCGGTACCAGCGGTGCTCGGTGAACGCCTCGCGGTCGCTGTAGACACCGGCCCCGAGCAGCGGGGCGTCGGCGCAACGGTCGGCGCCCTGGGTCACGGTGGGGGTGACGACCACGTTGTCGGCGGAGCGGTCGACGAGTTGCTTGATGCGGTCGGAGAGCTGGTCGGCGTGGTCGACGGCGGTGTAGGTACCGCCGGTCGCCTCGGCGATGCAGCTCAGCTGCTCGCGGATCTTGGTGTTGGGCACCAGGCCGAGGGTGTCGACGACCAGGTGGGTGCCCTCGGCGGCGAGTTCACGCGCGACCTCGCACGGGTCGAGCGGCTGGCAGGTGTCCTCGCCGTCGGTGATGAGCACGATCCGGCGGGTGCCGTCACCGCCCGCGAGGTCCTTGCCCGCGGCCTGCAGGGCGGGGCCGATCGGCGTCCAACCGGTGGGGGCGAGGGTGGCGACCGCGGTCTTGGCCTCGGTACGGTCGACGCTGCCGACCGGGTAGAGGGCCTCGGTGTCCTTGCAGCCGACCACCTTGTCCTTGCCGGGGTAGTTGGCGCCGAGGGTGCGTATGCCGAGCCGGACCTCGTCCGGTACGGCGTCGATGACCTCGTTGAACGCCTGCTTGGCCGCCGACATGCGGGACCTGCCGTCGATGTCGTTGGCCCGCATCGAGCCGCTGACGTCGAGCACGAGCTCGACCTTCGGGGCCTCGTGCGCGGTCTCCGGCCCGTCGTCCGCGGCGGCCGGCGCCGCGGCCGGGAAGAGCGCGGTGGCGAGGGTGGCCGCGAGGCCGCACAGCCCCACCGCCAGCCGTTTGCTTGTGATCATTGGCGGATCCTATGGAAGATCCGACTCCGCCCCCAACTCGGCCCGGACCGCTCTTCCGTGACCCTCCCCGCAGCGGACCACGCTTCGGGCCCGGGACACCGCGCTGACCAGCGACGGTCGAGGGTCACCGCTCCCGTTCGGCTCGGCCGACCTGCCTGATGGCCCGTCAGATCGGAGTCCACCCCGCCACCACCACATCTGCGGGATCACGCCGGCCACTTCCCGGCATCCATAGCGTCCCATTGACGATAAGTGGCTCCTCGTGCCAGGCTGACGCGGCATCACGCCGGAGATCCGTCCTGAACCGGCTGCCCCCGGGATGCCCCGGGACCGCCGCGTTCGACCAGGACAGCGCTCGCCCTGCACTCGCCGTTCGGCCCGTCCCGCACGTGCCGCCGGACCACCTGGAGGACGCCCGTGGCCCACACCCCCGCACCCCATCCCCACCTCGACGCGCGGGCCGCAGACCGGGCCGCCGGGGTGTTGCTCGGCGCGGCCGTGGGCGACGCGCTGGGTGTGCCCTACGAGTTCAAGGCGACGCTGAGTGAGGATCAGCAGCCGCGGATGATCGGCGGCGGCTTGGGGCCGTACGAGCCGGGCGAGTACTCCGACGACACTCAGATGCAGGTCTGCATCGCCCAGGTGGCGGCGACCGGAGCGGATCTGCGCGGCCCCGAGGCCCTGGACGCGATCGCCGCCAACTTCCAGGGCTGGCTGAGCGAAGGCGCCAGCGACGTCGGCAACCAGACCAGCCTCGTCCTGAGCACCGCTGCCCGCGCCCCCGGGCCGGCGGGCACGGCGATGCGGGAGGCCGCCCGCGAGTACACCGCCGGCAACGCGCGCAGCGCCGGGAACGGCTCGTTGATGCGGACCGGGATCGTCGCCCTCGCACACCTCGGTGACCCCGCCGCGATGGCCGAGGCCGCCATCGCCGTCAGCGCGCTCACCCACCCCGACCCCGATTGCGCCGACGCCTGCGTGCTGTGGTGCTCCGGCATCCGCACCGCGGTGCTGTACGGCACCTTCGACGGCGTGCGCGACGGCCTGGCCCTGCTCCCGCCCGAGCGCCGGGAGACGTGGGCGAAGCGGCTGGACGCGGCGGAGGCCCACCCGCCGCACCACTTCGGCAACAACGGCTGGGTGGTCCACGCGCTCCAGGCCGCCTGGTCGGCCATCACCCGCACCGCTGTTCCGGAACTGAACGCTGCCGAAGGTGACTTCCCCGCCCGGCACCTGCGCCTCGCCCTGGAGGCGGCGGTACGCGCCGGAACGGACACCGACACCGTCGCGGCGATCGCGGGCGCCCTGCTCGGCGCGCGCTGGGGCTGCTCCGGCATCCCCCTGGAGTGGCAGCAGGCCGTCAACGGCTGGCCGGGGCTCACGGGCGCCGACCTGGTCCGGCTGGCCGTGCTCACCGCCCGGGGCGGGAACGACGACGACGCCGGCTGGCCCTCGGCGCCGCGTTTGCCGGCCGGTGGCCACCCCGGCTTCGCCATCCCCCACCCGCACGACGACGGGGTGATCCTGGGCAACCTGGCCCTGGCCCAGGGCACCGAGCCGGTCGACGTCGACGCCGTGGTCTCGCTCTGCCGCGTCGGTTCGGACCCGCTCCTGCCCGGCACACCCGACGTCGAGCAGGTCCGCGTCTGGCTGGTCGACAGCGAGGGAGCGAACGCCAACCTCCACCACGTCGTGGACCAGGCCGCCCGCCAGGTGCTGCGGCTGCGCCAGGAGGGCAAGCGGGTCCTGCTCCACTGCCACGCCGGGCAGAGCCGCACCCCGGCCGTCGCCGCCGTCTTCAGCCACCTGGCCAAGGGCACCGATGCGGAGAGCGCGCTGCGGGACCTGCGCCGGGCGCTGACCGGTGGCTGGCACCTCCACGCGCACCCCGAACTCCAGTCCGCGGTCCACGATCTGACCGCCCCGGCGGCGGCCGCCGGAGCCCGGATCGGCGAGGGCAGGCGGGAGGCGTCCGATCTGGAACCCGACGCAGGGCAGCGGCCTAGGGACTTCCCGAGGGAGAAGGCCTCCGTGTCCCGGGTGCGCGGGCTGCTGCTCGGCCTCGCCGTGGGCGACACGGTCGGCCGCGCCCGGGGCAAGGTGCCGGCCGACGGCCCGTTGCGGGCCGGGGTCAGCACCCAGCTGGCCTGCTTCACCGCCGAGGGCACGATCCGCGCTCTCGTGCGCGCCGGGCAGAAGGGCGTCTGCCATCCTCCGTCGGTGGTGTGGCACGCGTACTGCCGGTGGGCGGCCGTGCAGGGCCTCAAGGCCCGCCGCTGGGGGTCGGGCGAAGAGGTGTGGCCCGACGGCTGGCTCGCCCAGGTGCCCGTACTCGCCGAACGACGTGGTTCAGCGCCCGCGACCGTAGCCGCCCTGGCCGGGATCGAGCAGGGCACCGCGGGGAAGCCGCCGACGACCAGCCGCGGCTGCCACGCGCTGACCCGCACCCTTCCCGCCGCGGTCATCGGCGCCGCGCAGGGCCCGGCACAGGCTGCCGTGTTCGCCCATGAGCTGGCCGCCCTCACCCACGGCGACCGGGCCGCGCACTCCGCGGCGGCCCATGCCGTCGTCCTGGCCCACCACTGCCTGACCGGCGGAGCCGACGGGCCGCCGCCGGCGGGCAGCCGGTCCGGCGTACGGGACGCCTTGGAACGCGGCCTGCTGGACCTTCGCAGCGCCGATCCCGGCCCGACCGCCCGTGCCGGGGAACTCGACGCCCTCGCCGCCGCACTCCAGGAGGCCGACGCCCACCCGGCCGACGCCAAGCGGCTCGCCGACCTCGCACCCGACGCCACAGCGCCCTCGGCGCTGCTCGGCGGCGTGTACGTAGCGGCCTCCTTCCCCCGGCGGGACCAGGTGAGCGCCGCACTGCGCTTCGCCGCCGGTGCCCCGGACGGCGACTCGGTGGCCTGCGTGGCCGGCGCGCTGCTCGGAGCGGCACACGGCGCCGAGGCGCTGCCGGTCGATCTGGTCAGTCGCCATGAACTGGCCTGGGTCCTCGACACCTTGGCCCGCGATCTCGTCGCCGGGCCCGCCGGCTCCGCCGACGGCAGCGCGTACGCCTCGGGCCGGGACGAGCACGGGTGGGATCGCTACCCCGGTTGGTGAGCCGCGTCCCGTGCCGAAACCCCCCGTCCCCGGTCCCGCGTGACACCGGGGACGGGGCCGGGGCGGTGGCCGGCTGGACGTGGGCCCGCCTGCCTCCGGGCCGTCGCGGTACGGTGCGTTCTGCACATTGCAAAGCGTCCCCAACATGCTTTGCCAGACCCTGACGTCATGACAAACTACGCGGGGATCAGCGGTGTTGGAGGGGATGGACCGTGACTGAAGCGCGGGCGGCAAGCGCTCCCACCGTGCTGCGGGTGGTGCTCGGCAGACGCCTCCAGGACCTCCGCGAGAGGGCCGGCCTCTCCTACGAGCAGGCGGCCCGCGCCCTGGACGTCACCCACGCCACGGTCCGCCGCATCGAGAAGGCCGAGGTGGGCCTGCGCATCCCGTACGTGGAGAAACTGCTCCTCACCTACGGCGTCACCGAGCCCGCCGAGATCGCCAACTTCCTGGAACTGGCCCGCGAGGCCAACCGTCCCGGCTGGTGGCACCGCTTCCGTGACGTGCTCCCCGAGTGGTTCAGCGCCTTCGTCAGCCTGGAGGGCGCCGCCGAGCTGATCCGCGCCTACGAACCGCACTACGTCCCGGGGCTGCTGCAGACCCCGCAGTACGCGGAGGCCGTGCTGCGCGCGGGGCGGCCGCACGCCTCGCGGGAGGAGGTCGAGCGCGGCGTCGCGCTGCGCATGCAACGGCAGGCGCTGCTCACCCGCGACGACCCGCCGCTGCTGTGGGTCGTGATGGACGAGACGGTGCTGCGCCGCCCCATCGGCGGCCCCGAGGTGATGCGCCTGCAGATCGACCGCCTGATCGAGGCGTGCGGGATGCCCCAGGTGCGACTGCAGGTGCTGCCCTTCGCGTCGGGGCCGCACCCGGCGATGTACGGTCCGTTCCACATCTTCCGCTTCCCGCTGCCGGAACTGCCGGACATCGCGTACGCGGAGAGCCTGATCGGCGCGGTCTACCTCGACGAACGGGAGGACGTCTCACGGTTCCGCGAGGCCCTGGACCGGATGAGCGCCCAGGCCCTGCCCGCGGGCCCCACCCGGGAGTTCCTGGAGGAGGCACGGGGCCGGCTGTGAGGCCGGGCGCCGTGCCGTCCACCGGTCAGCGGGGCATCGCTGCCAGCTTCGCCGCGAGGCTCTCGACGCGGTCCCGCCAGACGTCCAGCGCCAGAGCGGGGGGCACCTCGGGGACGCCGGTCTGGGTGAGGACCAGTCGCGCGCCATGCCCGGTGCCGCGGGTCAGCTCCCAGCGCACGGTGCCCTCGTGGCGGCCGTGGAGGTCCCAGGGGTAGGCGAGCGCCTCCTTCGGACGCAGTTCGCTCACCGGTCCGGGGGCGAAGTCGCCCACGACGAAGCCACGCGGCACGGGTCCGCCCACCTCGGGCGCGGACACCCCGCCGAGCAGGGTCTTCCACACCGTGGCCGCGGGCTGGGTCAGCTGCCGCTCGAAGCGGACCTTCCAGCCGACCGGCAGCTCCTCCACGGTGCCGTGGTCGAGACCGAACTCCTTGACGTAGCGCTCGTGGGCCGCCTTCATGTCGCCCGGCCCGGGCACCGGCTCGCCCTCCAGCTCGGGATCGATGCCGGCGATGCAGGCGTCCCAGCCTGCGGCGAAGCTGGCGGCGCCGGGGCGGTCGCCGAAGGTGTGGGTCAGGGTCAGCACCGAGCCCAGGGACTCCGGCACCAGCTCCCAGCGCAGCAGGTCCTCGCCCCAGGTGTAGGCGATGACGTGCGGCGGGTCCCACTCGGTGACCTGGCCGTCCATGGCCTCGCCCTCGCCGTGCCGGAACGGGAAGCGCACCTTGCCGCCCACCCGCGGCTCCATCTCCACGTCGGAGGGGAACCACTTCGACAGGTGCCCCGGCTCGGTCAGGGCCCGCCACACCTTCTCCGGCGGGTGCGCGAGCCGCCGCTCCATCCGCAGCGCGGTCCGGCCGTCCGCGGTGGTCAGCGTCTCGCCGGTATCCGTGGTCATGGCTCCTCCATCTCGTCGGGCATGGCGTCCAGATGCCGCTCCAGCGCGTCCAGGCCGGTGCCCCACAGCCTGCGGTAGGGCGCGAGCCAGGCGTCGACCTCCCGCAGGGGCTCGGGGCTCAGCTCGTACCAGCGGCGCTGCGCCTCGGCACGCACCCGGACCAGGCCCGCCTCACGGAGCACGCGCAGGTGCTTGGACGTACCGGGCTGGGTGAGGCCGAGGTGCTCGGTGAGCTCGCCGACGAGGCGGGGGCGCTCCAGGAGCAGATCGAGGATCCGCCGCCGCGTCGGCTCGGCCAGCACGTCGAAGGGTATGGACACGTTCCCCAATATACTCCTCAGGCTATATACCCACAACGGCATGTGCGCGCGGCGGGCACGCGCCCGGGCCTCGTCGCGCCCTGGTGCGCGCCCCCGACGGTGGGTCAGAATGTCCGCCGTGACGATCACCACCGCCGAGGCGGACAAGGTCCTGGCCGACAACTTCGCGCCCTGGGTGCAGGACCTCGGGCTCTCCGTCGAGGAGACCGGGGAGCGGCACGCCGTGCTGCGGCTGCCCTGGTCGGACCGGCTGGCCCGGGAGGCCGGTGCGCTGTCGGGCCAGGCGCTGATGGCCGCCGCCGACACGGCGACCGTGATCGCGGTGTCCGCGGCCCGCGGGGGCTACGGGCCGATGACGACCATCCAGCAGTCCACGACCTTCCAGCGGGCGGTCATGGGCACCGACGTCCTGGTCACGGCGCGCGTCACCAAGCTCGGACGGCGGCTGGCGTTCATCGACGTCGAGCTCACCCCCGAAGGCGCCGTCGAACCCGCGGCGCAGGCGACCACGGTCTACGCCTTCCCCGGCTGAGGCGGCCGAGGCAGCTGGAGCGGCTGGGGCGGCTGGCGGCGCCCCGGCAGACCCCCGCAGACCCCCTC
>NZ_JARAVO010000107.1:0-30340 GCF_033792805.1 Streptomyces sp. PA03-1a | reverse complement strand
CCTCCCGGGCCGCGCCGCACCAGCTCCCCCACCGCGCGCCGCGCCCCCGGGTCGAAGCCGCCGAAGGTCCGCCGCAGCAGCGGCAGCACGTCGTCGAAGGCGGCCGCCGGCACCCCGGACAGCCAGCCGTCGACCAGCGCGAGCAGCCGCTCGTCGTGGACCAGCAGCATCCCGCCCCCGGCGAGGAAGCCCTCGACCCAGGCGGCCGCCTCCTGCGGCGCCGTGCCGTGCGACAGGGCGAGCCCCATCAGCCGGGCCACCTCCCCGGGCTCCAGGCGCGCGTCGTCGAGGAGCAGCCGTGCGGCGCTGCCCCGCAGCAGCCCCGGTACGCCGCGGTCGCGCACGGCCAGCCGCCGCAGCACACCGGCCCAGCGGTCGCGCAGCGCGTCGTCGCCGAGCAGGACCAGGGCCCGCTGCACCTCCGTGACATGAGCGCGCATCTCGGCGGCGCCGTCCGCGTCGAGCCCCGCGCACGCGGGCGGGAGCCCGACGCAGACGCGCTCCGCGAGCCCCTCGGCGACCTCGCGCAGCGCCCCCGCGTCCGTGCCCCGCACGTCGCCGTAGCGGAGGGAGCGCACCAGCGCGGGCAGTGCCTGGGCGAGGTGCGCGACGTCCACGTCGAGCGCCGCACGGTCGGCGAGCACCCGCATCACCGTCGGCAGGGCGTCGGCCAGCCCAGCGAGCAGGCAGCGTTCGGCGAGGCCCGTCACCTCGGCGAGCGCCCCCGCGTTCACCGCCGCTTCCTCGGCCCGGGCGGTGGCCGCGGACTCCACCGTGGTGCCCCACACCCCGGCCTCCGCGACCGCCACCGCGAGCTCCGGCTCCCAGCGCAGCCGCCAGCTCTCGCGGAAGGTGCCGGTGGCGGCCGTGCGGGACCGGCTCGGCTCGCCCCAGCCGACGCCGAGCATCCGCAGCCGGTGCAGCAGGCGGCTGCGTCCGGCGTCGGTGTCCTTGCGCAGGTCCAGGTCCACCTCCCTCTCCAGGGCCTCCGGCTTGATCCGCAGCCTGCGCTGCTCACGCGCCAGGTCGCGGGCGAGGGGCACCGCCGGCGCACCCTCGGGGACCTCGCCCAGCACGTCCCCCACCACCAGCCGGTCCCGGATCAGCGCCAGCGGCACGTCAGATCCGTCGCACATCACCGCCCGTACCGCGTCCGTGGTCTCGCCGAGCCCGGGCAGCGGACGGCCGCGCAGGGCCGCGAGGGTGCCGGCGAGCCGTACCGCCTCGATGACGTGCGCGGAGGAGACCGGGAGGTCCTCCTCGCGGAGCAGGCCGGCGACCTTGGTCATCCACCGGGCGACGGGCCGGTCGGTCGAGGTGAACAGATGGCGGTACCAGCCGGGGGAGTCGACGCCCGCCCCGTAGCCACTGGTCCGGGAGAGCCTGCGGTGCGTCCAGGGCACCCAGGTGACCTCCACCTTCGCCTTGGGCAGGCCCTTGAGCAGGGCCCGGTCGGCGGTGACCCGGCCGTCCCCGGCGAGCGCGGGCACGTGCCAGGCCCCGCACACCACGGCCACGCTCGCGTGCGCGCGGCGCGCCTCCCGTATCCGCAGCCGCATGTGGGCCTCGCGCACCGCGTCCTGCGGGTGCCCGCCGTCACCGTAGGTCTCGCGCAGCGCGCCCATGGCCTCGGCGAGCGCCCCGAACGCGGCCAGCGGGTCGCCGCCCCCCTCGCCGTCCCGGCCGCGGTGCTCGACGGCGTCCTCCCACCACCGCTCCGGGTCGTCGTGGCCGGCCGTGCGCGCCAGCACCGCGAGCGGGTCGATGCGCGCGTGCGCCGCCTCCGCCTCTCCTTCTCCCCCCTCTTCCTCTCCCCTTCCCTCTCCCTCTCCCTCTCCTCGCTCGTCGCGGAGCAGGAGCGAGTGCGCGGCGGGCAGGTCGATGAAGCGCACCGGCACCTCGCGTCCGGCCGCCCAGCGGATCGCCTCCCACTCGGGGGAGAACTCGGCGAAGGGCCAGAAGCCGGCCCGGGACGGCTCGTCGACGACGTGGGCGAGCAGCGCGACCGGCGGCCGCATCCCGGGATCGGCGGCGAGCGCCAGCACCGCGTCCGCCTCCGGCGGGCCCTCGACGAGCACGATCCCCGGCTGCAGCCGGTCGAGCGCGGCCCGCACGCCGCGCGCCGACCCGGGGCCGTGGTGCCGCACCCCCAGCAGCGCCACCCCCTCCGCGGCGGTCACGGCGGTCACGGGGTCACCTCTCGGCAGGCGCGGTAGAAGTCCTTCCAGCCCTCCCGCTCGCGGACGACGGTCTCCAGGTACTCCTGCCAGACCACGCGGTCGGCGGCCGGGTCGCGGACCACCGCGCCGAGCAGCCCGGCGGCGACGTCCCCGGCGCGCAGCACGCCGTCGCCGAAGTGTGCGGCCAGGGCGAGCCCGTTGGTCACCACGGAGATCGCCTCGGCCGTGGAGAGCGTGCCGGAGGGGGACTTCACCTTCGTGCGCCCGTCGGCGGTGACTCCGCCGCGCAGTTCACGGAAGACGGTGACCACCCGCCGGATCTCGTCCGCGCCCTCCGGGGCGGCCGGCAGTTCCAGCGAGCGCCCGAGCTGGCCGACGCGGCGGCTGACGATGTCGACCTCCTCCTCCACGGTCGCGGGCAGCGGCAGCACGACCGTGTTGAAGCGCCGGCGCAGTGCGCTGGACAGCTCGTTGACGCCGCGGTCCCGGTCGTTGGCGGTCGCGATCAGGTTGAACCCGCGCACCGCCTGGGTCTCGGTGCCCAGCTCCGGTATCGGAAGCGTCTTCTCCGAGAGGATGGTGATGAGGGTGTCCTGGACGTCCGCGGGGACGCGGGTCAGCTCCTCCACGCGGGCGATGCGCCCCTCGGCCATCGCCCGCATGACCGGGCTCGGGACCAGGGCCTCCGGGCTCGGCCCGTCGGTGAGCAGCCGGGCGTAGTTCCACCCGTAGCGGATGGCCTCCTCGGGCGTGCCCGCGGTGCCCTGCACGAGCAGCGTGGAGTCACCGCTGACGGCGGCGGCGAGGTGTTCGGAGACCCAGGTCTTCGCGGTGCCCGGGACACCGAGCAGCAGCAGCGCCCGGTCGGTCGCGAGCGTGCTGACCGCGACCTCCACGATCCGCCGTGGACCCACGTACTTGGGGCTGACGGCCGTGCCGTCGGGCAGCTCGCCGCCGAGCAGGTACGTGGCGACCGCCCACGGCGACAGGTTCCACCGGGCCGGGCGCGGCCGGTCGTCGGCCGCCGCGAGAGCCTTGAGCTCATGGGCGAACGCGTCTTCGGCGTGCGGCCGGAGTGCGGTGTCCACGGACATGGTTCTCCCCTGTTCTCACGCGGAGCGGATGGCGCGGACGCCCCGTCAGCCCCCCGCGGGGCGTCCGCGTTCCCACCATCGCGCACCCCACTGACAATCCCGTCCCGCCGTCAGGAACCCGCAGCTCAGGGCGGTTTGTCAGTGCCTGCCCGTAGCGTCGTGGCCATGGACGGGATGGACGGACAGCGGACGGAGCGGTGGACCGCCGACCAGGTCCTGGCACTCGCGCCCGACGCGTCGTCGCGCAAGGCCGGGACGGCGCTGGCGACGGCCGCCCGCTGGTCCGGGACGGGGTCCTCGGGCACGGCGGTGTGGGGGCTGTGCGCGGGCAGCGGCGGCACGCCGTACCAGACGGTGGTCGACACCGCGGGGCCCGCCTTCAGCTGCGGCTGCCCCAGCCGCAAGTTCCCGTGCAAGCACGCGCTCGCGCTGCTCCTGCTGTGGGCGGGGGGCGAGGTCGGGCCGGCCGCACACGGGGGCGGCCGGCCCGACTGGGTCACCGAGTGGCTGGACGCACGCCGCGCGCGCGAGGAGCGGACGCCCCCGGGCGGGCGCGGCACGTCCGGTGGCGGTGACCCGGAGGCGGCGCGCAGGCGGGCCGAGCGCCGGGCGGGGCGGGTGGCCGCCGGCGCAACGGAGCTGGAGCGACGGCTGGCGGATCTGCTGCGGGACGGCCTGGCGGGAGCGGACCGCGAGGGGTACCGGCGGTGGGACGAGACGGCCGCCCGCATGGTCGACGCCCAGGCTCCCGGGCTCGCCTCGCGGGTGCGCGAGCTGGGCGCGCTGGCGGGGTCGGGGGGCGACTGGCCGTCGCGACTGCTGGAGGGGACGGCGCTGCTGCATCTGCTGGCCCGAGGCTGTCTGCGGCAGGACGCGCTGCCCGCGCCGCTGGCGGCCACCGTCCGGTCCCGGGTCGGCTTCACGGTGGACTCGGCGGAGCTCCTCGCGGGGCCGACGGTGCGGGACCGCTGGCTGGTCCTGGCGCGGCACGACACCGCCGACGACCGTCTCACCACCCGCAGGACCTGGCTGCACGGGGAGGCCACCGGCCGTACCGCGCTGCTGCTGTCCTTCGGGGCCGCGGGCCGGGCGCCGGAGCCCGCACTGCCGGTCGGCCTCGGCCTCGACGCGGAGCTGGCCTTCCACCCGGGGGCCCGTCCGCTGCGGGCGGTGCTCGGGCCGCGGCACGACACGCCACTGCCCGGCCATGTGCCGCCGGGCGTGCCGGTCGCCGCGGCACTCGGCGCGTACGGGGAGGCCCTGGCCGACGACCCGTGGCTGGACGCCTGGCCGGTCGTGCTCGCCGGCGTCGTGCCGATACCGGGCGGGACGGGCTGGCAGGTGGCGGACGCGGACGGCAGCGACGCCGTCCCGGTCGCGGCGGGCGGCGCCGGTGCCGGAGCGGGGCTGTGGCGCCTGGCGGCGGTCTCCGGCGGCCACCCGGTGACGGTGTTCGGCGAGCTCGGCCACCAGGGCTTCCGGCCGTTCACGGCCTGGGCCGGCGCGGGCGCGGAGCCGGTGCCGCTGACGGTGTGATCCCGGCCGGGCTCCCGCGGGCGGCCGCACGGAGACGACGACGAAGGAGGACCGATGACGACGACCTGGGCCGACCTGGTCGGCACCGCGCTCCTCGGCACCGACCGCAGGGGCGGCGCACCCGAGGAGCTGCTGGACTCCGCCGCGCTCGCCGTCGTACGGCGCCGCGCCGGAGCACGGCCTGCAACGGCGGGGGCACGGCCGGCCACGACGCCCCACGACCCGCGGCCGCCGCTGCCCGAGGCGGCGCGACGGCGCCTGTCCCTGCTGCTGGCGGACCGCTCGGCCGGGGGCGGCGGGGGCAGCCGGCGTGGCGCCGCCCCCAACCTCGCCGAGCTGCTGCCCCAGTGGCTCGCCGTGGCCAACGCCCGCGGCTGGGCGGCCCCGCCGGAGCTGCTGCCCGCGCTGCTGGACGCCGCCCGCGCACGCACCGACCTGCGGCCGGACGCCCTGGCGCTGGCGGGACCGCGCGGGCTGTGGCTGGCGGAGCTGAACGCCGACTGGCGGTTCGCGCTGCGCGCCGGGGCGCCGGGCGTCGTGCCGGACACCGGTGACCCGGGCGCCGTGCGGACGCTGTGGGAGGAGGGGCTGTTCGCCGAACGGGTGGCCTTGCTGTCCCGGCTGCGGGCCCGCGATCCGCGGCAGGCGCTGGAGCTGCTGCGCTCGGGATGGGCCGCGGAGCGCGCCGAGGACCGGCTGATGTTCCTGGACTCGCTCCGCGAGGGCCTGTCGCCGCAGGACGAGCCGTTCCTGGAGCAGGCCCTCACCGACCGCAGCCGCAACGTGCGGGCCACCGCCGCGGAACTGCTGTCGGCCCTCCCCGGCTCCGCCCTCGCCGCCCGGATGGCCGCACGGGCCAGGACGTGCGTCGCGTGGGACCCGGGAGGCGGCCGGATCGGGGTGGAGGCGCCGTACGAGTGCGACGCGGCCTTGGAGCGCGACGGCGTGGTGGCGATACCGCCCGCCGGGCGCGGAGAGCGGGCGTGGTGGTTCGGCCAGGTGGTGGACGCGGCGCCGCTCGTCACGTGGCGAGAGCGGTTCGCCGGCCGGACGCCGGAGGAGATCATCGCGCTGCCGGTCGCGGACGACTGGCAGGCGGATCTGCACGCGGCGTGGTGCCGGGCCGCGGTGCGCCAGGGGGACACGGCCTGGGCACGCGCCCTGCTGGGGCCCACCCCGGCGCCCGCGACGGCGGTCAGCCCCGTCGGGGACCCGGCGAAGCTGCTGTCGATCCTCCCGGCCCCGGAACGGGCGGAGTGGGTGGCCCGCTTCATCGCGGCGCACGGCCTGTCGGAGGCGTTCCAGATGCTCGCGGTCTGCGCCGTGCCCTGGGCCGAGCCGCTGGGGGCGGCGGTGGTGGACGCGCTGGACATCGCGCGGGACGCGGGCAGCTACCCGTGGAGCTTCAGCGGGGTGATGGGCCTGGCCGAACGGTGCATGGACCCCGCGGAGGCCGACCGGGCAGCCCCGCTGGCCGCGATGCCGGCCGAGTCGGCCGACACCTCACCGGGCGCCGGGGCGTACTGGGCGGAGGCCTTCCAGCGACTGGTCGGCACCTTGCGCCTGCGGGCCGCGATGCTGGCGGAGCTCGCCTGAGCCGGCGACCGGGAGCGGGCTACCGGGAGCGGGCGGCGGTCCGAGCGAAGGGCCCGCACCGCCGCCCGTGACGATCAGGCTTCGGCCGGATGGCGGATGTTGTCGTTCACCCAGGTGACGACGTCGCCGGTCGACGTGCCCGGGGTGAAGATCGCGGCCACGCCCAGTTCCCGCAGCGGGGCGATGTCGTCCTCGGGGATGATCCCGCCGCCGAACACCTTGATGTCCTCCGCGTCACGCTCCCGGAGCAGCTCGATCACCTTGGCGAACAGCGTCATGTGGGCTCCGGAGAGGATGGACAGCCCGACGGCGTCGGCGTCCTCCTGGATCGCGGTGTCCACGATCTGCTCGGGCGTCTGGTGGAGACCGGTGTAGATGACCTCCATGCCGGCGTCCCGCAGCGCTCGCGCGATGACCTTGGCCCCGCGGTCGTGGCCGTCCAGGCCCGGCTTGGCGACCACCACACGGATCGGTCCGGACACTCCCATCGCTGCCTCCATACACGATTGCTGCGCTCAGCGGGCACATGTGTGAACGAACGTTATCGCCAGCATCCCCCGTGCGGACAGTTTCACGAAGGGCCCCGAGGGGGAAATCACACATGGGACACGTTCACGTTAGAAACGCGTTCGGCCCGTGGCCGTCCTTCGTTCAGCAGGCGACACGGGCCGTCGCGTTCTCGGCGCACGGGGGACAGGGCCGTCTCCGTGTGCCCACGGGAGGTAGGCCATGGGCGTCCTGTCTTTCGGTGTCGGAGACCGCTTGGTGCGCCAGGCGGCCTACGTACGAGCCGCGGCGATCGAGATCGCCATCCTGACCGGTCACGTTTTCCTCTACCCGACCGGAATCTTCCAGGAGCGCGGGCCGCAGTCGGCGGCCGGCGACTCCGAGGCGCCGCCACGCCTCCCCACCGCCGGCCGCAGCCATCCCCCGGTGCTTCTGCTGCACGGCTTCGTGGACAACCGTTCGGTGTTCGCGATGCTCCGCCGGTCGCTGCGACGGCACGGCTGGCCGCATGTGCAGGCGCTCAACTACTCGCCGCTGACCTGCGACATCCGTACGGCGGCGGCCCTCCTCGGACGCCACGTCGAACAGATCTGCGAGCAGACGGGGCACCGCCAGGTGGACATCGTGGGCCACAGCCTCGGTGGGCTCATCGCCCGCTACTACGCCCAGCGCCTGGGCGGCGACACACGGGTGCGCACCGTGGTCACCCTGGGCACCCCGCACGCCGGGACCCGCGCCGCGCCCCTGCTGAACCCGCACCCGATCGTCCGCCAGATGCGGCCCAACTCCGACCTCATCGAGGAACTGGCCAAGCCGGCGACCGGCTGCCGTACCCGTTTCGTGGCGTTCTGGAGCGATCTGGACGAGCTGATGAGCCCGGTCGAGGCCGCCCGCCTCGACCACCCGGACCTCATCGCCCGCAACGTCCACGTCGCGGGGGTCGGGCATCTGACCATGCCGGTCCACGCGGCCATCGCCGCCGGCATCCGGCAGGCGCTGCTGGGCGAGGAGCTGGCGTCGGGCGCCGTGGACGCCGCCTGACGGCCTTGCCCCCATAAGCATCGAAAGGCCATCGAACACAAGGCATCGGGGATACCCGAATCCCGCCGAAGATTGTGGGCGTCGCCCGCTGGGGGATACAGTCGCCGCTAATTCTCCTGCTGCCGAGGCGAAAGAGAAGCGGTGAACGACCGTCATCCGGCGGGGTACGCCCCCGAGTACAGCGGCTATGGGTACGAGGGGCATTCCGACGCCTCCTACGCGCCCATGGGCGCCGCTCACGCGGATGACGATCCACTCTTCGGCTCCTGCCAGGGCTACCCCGCCTACGACACGGGGTCCTACGCCACCGTCTCGTACGACACCACCGCGACCGGCTACTGGCCCTCGGGGCAGGCCGCCGGCACCGCCGCCTACGGCGACCACGTCGGCACGGCCACCGGCACCTGGTACCCGGACGCCACGCAGGCGCAGCAGGCGGCGGCCTACGACTACCCGCAGTACGAGCACACGGCCGTCCACACCGCCTACGAGGAGCCCGAGGCCGCTCACGCCCACGCTCCCGAGCCCGCCGCCTACGAGCAGCCGGACCGGTACGGGACCGGGACGTACACCCAGGAGCACTACGAGGCCGACCAGTACGAGCCGGAGTCGTACGAGGCCGAGCAGTACGAGCCCTACGAGCCCGACGCCCACGACACCGCCGAGGACGACGCGGAGGCGGACCCGGAGCACGACGCCGAGGACGGCGCCGCCCCGGCCGCCCTGCCGCGCCCGCGCAGCGGGAACGGCGTCGGGAGCCGTCGGCGCCGCCCGGCCCGGCGCTCCGCCCTGCTCACCGTCGCCGTCCCCTCCGTGGCGGTGATGGGCGTCGCCTGCGCGGCCGCCGTCACCGTCAACACCGACGACCCCGACAGCAGCCGCACCCAGGCCGACGGCGTGCCCGAGGCGGCCAACGCCCCGACCACGAAGCTCGACCAGCAGCTCGCCGGCGTGAACCGGGACGTCGACGACTTCACCGACCGGGCCAGCCGCAACCAGGAGCGCATCGACCTCAAGGAGCGCCAGGCGCTGGAGCGCGCGAAGAAGGCGGCGGAGGCGGCCCTCAAGGAGCAGCTGCGCCCCAAGTTCCTGCTCCCGGTCAAGCAGCACGGCCTGAGCGCCTACTTCGGTCAGGCGGGCGTGAACTGGATGTCGGTCCACACCGGCATCGACTTCCCGGTGGACTACGGCACGCCGGTGATGGCCGCGACCGACGGCGTCGTGCGCACCCAGTGGAACAGCGCCTACGGCAACATGGCGATAGTGACCGCCCCCGACGGCACCGAGACCTGGTACTGCCACCTGAGCAGCACCAAGATCCGCTCGGGCTCGGTCAAGGCCGGCGAGGTCATCGCCTATTCCGGCAACTCGGGCAACTCCACCGGGCCGCACCTCCACTTCGAGGTGCGTCCCGCGGGCGGCGCGGCCATCGACCCGCTGCAGTGGCTGCTGAAGCACGGGATCGACCCGCGCTGAGCCCGGGCGGGCCCCGCCGGAGCGGGACCGGGGCCGGAAGCGGTCCCGGAACCGGGCCCGGCCCGGACGAGGCCCGGGCGAGGACCGTTCCTGAAGCCCGCTAGAGCTTCTCCACCGGCGCGTACCGCAGCAGCAGCACCTTCGGCCGCTCGTCGCCGAAGTCGATGGTGGCCTTGGCCTTCTCCCCGCTGCCGTCGACCGCGACGACCGTGCCCAGCCCGAACGTGTCGTGCGTGACCCGGTCACCGACCGCCAGCGAGATGACCGGGCGGTCCTGGGTGCGCCGCGTCGCGAATCCGGAGGGCCCGCTCTTCGACGGGGAACGCGACAGCATCGAGGCCGCCGCCGACACCGAGGCGGAGGGTGCCGCGGAGGCGCCCGTGCGCTTCCAGTCGATGAGCGGCTCCGGGATCTCCTCCAGGAAGCGCGAGGGCGGGTTGTACGAGGGCTGGCCCCAGGCGCTGCGCATGGTCGACCGCGTCACGTACAGCCGCTGCCGCGCCCGCGTGATGCCGACGTAGGCGAGCCGCCGCTCCTCCTCCAGCTCCTTGGTCTGGCCGAGCGCGCGCATGTGCGGGAAGACCCCGTCCTCCATGCCGGTCAGGAAGACCACCGGGAACTCCAGGCCCTTGGCGGTGTGCAGGGTCATCAGCGTTATGACGCCGCCGCCCTCGTCGTCGTCCGGGATCTGGTCGGAGTCGGCGACCAGCGCGACCCGCTCCAGGAACTCCGCGAGCGTGCCGGGCTCCTCCTCGGTGCGCTCCTGCTCGAACTCCAGTGCCACCGCCGCGAGTTCCTGAAGGTTCTCGATGCGGGTCTCGTCCTGCGGGTCGGTGGAGGCCTGCAGCTCGGCCAGGTAACCCGTGCGCTCCAGCACGGCCTCCAGGACGGTGGCGGGGCCGGCGCCGGAGTCGACGACCGTGCGCAGCTCCTCCAGGAGCTCGTTGAAGCGCTTGACGGCGTTGACCGAGCGCGACGCCATGCCGAAGGCCTCGTCGACCCGGCGCAGCGCGGCGGCGAAGGAGATCCGCTCGCGCGAGGCCAGGGCGTCGACCATGGCCTCAGCGCGCTCCCCGATGCCGCGCTTGGGCACGTTGAGGATGCGGCGCAGCGGGACGGTGTCCTCGGGGTTGGCGAGCACGCGCAGGTAGGCCAGGACGTCCCGGACCTCCTTGCGCTCGTAGAAGCGGACACCGCCGACGACCTTGTAGGGCAGGCCGACGCGGATGAAGACCTCTTCGAAGACACGGGACTGCGCGTTGGTCCGGTAGAAGACCGCGACCTCGCCGGGGCGGGCGTCGCCGGCGTCGGTGAGCCGGTCGATCTCGTCGGCGATGAACTGCGCCTCGTCGTGCTCCTGGTCGGCGACGTAGCCGGTGATGACCGGGCCCTGGCCGGCCTCCGTCCACAGGTTCTTGGGGCGGCGGGAGGCGTTGCGCTCGATGACGGCGTTGGCGGCGGTCAGGATGTTCTGGGTGGAGCGGTAGTTCTGCTCCAGCAGGATCGTGCGGGCCTGCGGGTAGTCCTCCTCGAACTGGAGGATGTTGCGGATCGTGGCACCGCGGAAGGCGTAGATGCTCTGGTCGGCGTCACCGACCACGCACAGCTCGGCGGGCCCCTCGCCGCCCTCGTCCGCGTCACCGGTCCCGACCAGCTCGCGCACCAGGGTGTACTGGGCGTGGTTGGTGTCCTGGTACTCGTCGACCAGGACGTGCCGGAACCGGCGCCGGTAGTGCTCGGCGACGTCCGGGAAGGCCTGGAGCAGGTTGACCGTGGTCATGATGATGTCGTCGAAGTCGAGCGCGTTCGCCTCGCGCAGCCGCGACTGGTACATCGCGTAGGCCTCGGCGAGCTTCTTCTCGAAGGGGTTCTCGGCCTGGTCGGCGAAGGTCTCCTCGTCGATGAGCTCGTTCTTGAGGTTGGAGACCTTGGCGCTGAAGGACTTCGGCGGGAACTGCTTGGGGTCCAGGTCCAGGTCGCGGCAGACCAGGGCCATCAGCCGCTTGGAGTCGGCCGCGTCGTAGATCGAGAAGCTCGAGGTGAAGCCGAGCCTCTTGGACTCCCGGCGCAGGATGCGGACGCACGCGCTGTGGAAGGTGGAGACCCACATCACGTTGGCGCGCGGGCCGACCAGCTGCTCGACCCGCTCCTTCATCTCCCCGGCGGCCTTGTTGGTGAAGGTGATCGCCAGGATCTGGCCGGGGTGCACCTTGCGGGCACCCAGCAGGTACGCGATGCGGTGGGTGAGCACCCGGGTCTTGCCCGAGCCGGCACCGGCGACGATGAGCAGCGGGGAGCCGGTGTGCTCGACGGCGGCACGCTGCTGCTCGTTGAGCCCCTCCAGCAGCGCGGACGGGTCGACGACCGGGCGGGGGGCGCCGTCCCGGTAGTACGCGTCCCGGTCGACGGGCGCGTCGAAGCGCCCCTCGAAGAGGTCGTCGGGAGCCGTGTCGGGCTCGTCCTCGGGAGGCGGCGGGGGCTCCTCCTCCCTCGGTTCGAGGCCGGCCAGGAAGCTGTCGTCAAAGAGGCTGCTCATCGCCTCCCGAGTCTAGGGCGTGGGACGGACAGCGGTGCGCCGCTTGCCCCAGCCCGCGCCCCAGCCCGAGCCCGAGCCCTCCGCGGCACGGCCCGTCGCCGCCCGTGGCCGTCCGTGGCGGCCCGTGGCGGCCCGTGGCGGCCCCGCATGGTGAAGGTCACGAAATGATTGCGGACAATTCGAACACCAGGGTTCCCACGGACCCCCGCAGTTGACTACCGTGCCGCATCAGGCGGTCCGCTCCATGCGGCGGCGACCGTGCCGTCACGGGCCGCCTCCGCTGAGTCCGGCGACCGCCGGAGCCGGGGACCCACGACCTTGGGGTGAATCGGTCCGTACGAGCGCAGCGCGCCCGCACGGCCCGTAGGGCGGCCTTCCGAAGCCCGAACCCGACAGCTAACCCGGTAGGCGGTCCACGGAAGGAGCCGCCTGACTTGGCGACGCACCGCAAGCCGCGCCCGCGCGCGCTGACCGTCCCCGGCCCCCGGGCCGCGGTGGGGCTCACGACCGCCGCGCTGGCGACCGTCACCCTCTTCGGCGAGAGCGCGAGCGCGGCGCCCGCCTCACCCGACAAGCCCTCCATCACCGAGGTCAAGGCCCAGGTCGACAAGCTCCACCACCAGGCCGAGGCCGCCACCGAGCGCTACAACGGCGCCAAGGAGCAGACCGAGCAGCAGCGGGCACGCGCCGACGCGCTGCTGGACCAGGTGGCCCGCAGGACCGAGACGCTCAACTCCGCCCGCCGCACCATCGGCGAGTACGCCGCGGCCCAGTACCGGGGCGGCGGCCTGGACGGGACGACGAGCTTCCTGCTCACCTCCGACCCGCAGCAGTTCCTGGACCAGGCGCACCTGATGAACCGCCTGTCCGACCGCCAGGAGCACGCGCTGGAGACCTTCCGCTCCGAACAGGCGGAGACGACGGCCAAGCGCGCCGAGGCGGTCGAGAGCCTGCAGAAGCTGACGGACGCGCAGCGGCGGCTGAACGCGGAGAAGACCACGGTCAAGCAGAAGCTCGCCGCGGCGCAGAAGCTGCTGAACAGCCTCACCGCCCAGGAGAAGGCACGGCTGGCGGCGCTGGAGAAGAAGCGGCAGGAGGAGGCCGCCGCGAAGGCCGCGGAGATCGCCGCCAAGGAGAAGGCCGCGCAGGAGGCGGCCGGGGGGTCGGGCTCGACGGCCCCGGTGTCCGGCACCTACGCCGCCAAGGCGGCCAAGGCGATCGAGTTCGCGCGCGCCCAGCTGGGCAAGCCGTACGTGTACGGCGCCACCGGCCCCAACTCCTACGACTGCTCGGGCCTGACCCAGGCCGCCTGGGGCGCCGCGGGCGTCTCGATCCCCCGCGTCACCTACGACCAGGTCGACTTCGGCAGCCGCGTCACCGCCGACCAGCTGCAACCCGGCGACCTGGTCTTCTTCTACTCGGACGTCACCCACGTCGGCCTCTACATCGGCGGCGGCCAGATGATCCACGCCCCCCACACCGGGACCGTGGTGAAGATCGCCCCGATCACGGAGATGCCGATCTACGGCTACGCCCGGATGGCCTGAGCCCCCGCCCGGCCCGTCGCCTCGGCCGGGCTCAGGTCCACAGCACCGCGATGAAGATGTTGGCGGTGGTCAGCGCACCCACGGTGCCGAAGGCCGCCGCCGGCACCTTCTCCTCGTCCCGCTTGACGTAGACCAGGCCGAGGATCACCACCAGGATCGCGAGCTTCACGCCGATCTTGACGTTGTTGACCGGCTGGTCGTCGGCCTGGTTGAGGCCGACCAGCAGCGCGCCCGTGACCAGCATGGTCAGTGCGCCGTGCAGCATGCCCGGCACGAACCGGGCCTCGCCGCGGCCCATGGCCTTCATCTGGGTGAGGAAGCCGCCCAGCAGCGCGGCGATGCCGATGATGTGCAGGCCGACGATCAGGTTGATGAGTACGTCCATGGCTGAGGACCCTAGTCAGGCTCGTACCAGCACTCGGCACCGAGGTCGCCCTCTTCCGTCATATCGGTCACGGCCGGACCGCAAGTGACCAGGTCACCCGTCGAACAGCGGTCATCCGCGGGCAGTCCGCGGCCGAATCGGACCAGTCCCGCACAGTCCGGAGCCCGCTCACGGCGTCCAGGTTTAGCGTCCTGCCCCAGGTGGCCGATCCCCACTGCCGCGAGGACCCCGTCCCCGGCACGGCCGCCCCCGCCGAAGGTCCGGCGGTGGACGGCTCCCCGTCCGCCCGCCGCCGGACCGCAGGGGGGCGTACGGACAGCCCGGAAGGAGTGACGGCGCGTGGCGTCGCACAGAAGGCCCAAGGAACGCGGCCTGGCAGGCACGACCGCGCGCACCGCAGCCGGTCTCGCCCTGGCGGGCGCGGCCTCCGTGACGGTGTTCGGGGAGGCCGGGCACGCCGAACCCCGGCTGACCACGGACGAGGCCAGGGCCCGGGTGGACCGGCTGTACGAGGAGGCCGAGCAGGCCACCGAGCGGTACAACGGAACGAAGGAGAAGGCGGACACGGCCACCGGGCGGATCGAGCGCCTCCAGGACGAACTCGCCCGCAGGACCGAACGGCTCAACGTCACCCGCGACGGCCTCGGCTCCCTCGCCACCGCCCAGTACCGCAGCGGCGGCATCGACCCCGCCGTCCAGCTGGCCCTCGCCTCCTCCCCCGGCGACTACCTGGAGCGCGCCGGGATGCTGGACCGGATGAGCAGCCGCCAGAACGCCGCGCTGCGCGCCCTGTCGGCCCAGCGGCGGGGCATCGAGCAGCTGCGCACCGAGACCGAGGGCGAGCTGGCGGAACTGCGCGGCACCCGCGCCGAACTCGCCCGCCACAAGCACACCGTGGAGCAGCGCCTGGCCTCCGCGCGGCAGCTGCTCGGCCGTCTCACCGCCGCCGAGCGCGCCGAGGTGCTGTCCTCCGGGGGCCACGGTTCCGCCGACCCGGCCCGCGCCGGCCGCAGCGCCACCGGCTCCCGCGCCGGGCTGGCGCCCGCGGCCGCCCCCAACGCACGCGCCGCCCGTGCCGTCTCCTTCGCCTACGGCTCCCTCGGCCTGCCCTACGTCTGGGGCGCCACCGGGCCCTCGGCGTACGACTGCTCGGGCTTCACGCAGGCCGCCTGGCGGTCGGCCGGGGTCTCCCTGCCGCGCACGACGTACACCCAGATCAACGCGGGCACCCGGATCTCCCGTTCCCAACTGGAGCCCGGCGACCTGGTGTTCTTCTACTCGGGGATCAGCCACGTCGGCCTCTACGTGGGCAACGGCATGATGATCCACGCCCCCCGCACCGGTGACGTCGTCAAACTCGCCCCGGTCGACCAGATGCCCTTCGCGGGCGCCACGCGTCCGGCGTGACGCCCGCGCCGCGGGACCTCAGACCAGCCGGCGCGCGGTCGCCCAGCGGGTGAGTTCGTGCCGGTTGCTGAGCTGCAGCTTGCGCAGCACCGCCGAGACGTGCGACTCGACCGTCTTCACCGAGATGTAGAGCTGCTTGGCGACTTCCTTGTACGCGTAGCCGCGCGCGATCAGCCGCAGCACCTCGCGCTCACGCTGGGTCAGCCGGTCCAGGTCCTCGTCGACCGGCGGGGCGTCGGTGGAGGCGAAGGCGTCCAGGACGAAGCCGGCCAGCCGGGGTGAGAAGACGGCGTCGCCGTCGGCGACCCGGAAGACCGAACTGACCAGGTCGGGGCCGGTGATGGTCTTGGTGACGTAGCCGCGGGCGCCGCCGCGGATCACCCCGATGACGTCCTCGGCGGCGTCGGAGACCGACAACGCCAGGAAGCGCACGGGGTGTTCGGCGCCGACCATGAGGCCCGCGCAGCGCTTGAGGACCTCGACCCCGCCGCCGCCGGGCAGGTGGACGTCGAGCAGGACGACGTCGGGCCGCGTCGCGGTGATGACGGACACCGCCTGGTCCACGTCGGCGGCCTCGCCGACCACGTCGACCCCGGTCCGCTCGGTCTCGCCGATCTCGGCCTGCACCCCGGTGCGGAACATCCGGTGGTCGTCGACGAGGACGACCCTCACGCGTCGTTCCGTGCTCATGACGACCTCCCTGGTCCCTGGGCCCTGTCCATCTCCAGCTCCACTTCCGTCCCCCCGCCCGGCGCCGAGCGCAGCCGCGCCTCGCCGCCGTTGCGCCGCATCCGGCCGATGATGGACTCCCGGACGCCCATCCTGTCCGACGGTACGTCGTCGAGGTCGAAGCCGGGTCCGCGGTCGCGGACCGACACGAAGACCCTGCTCTCCTCGACCTCCGCGTACACCTGCACGGGCTCGTCCCCACCGTACTTGGCGGCGTTGACCATGGCCTCGCGGGCCGCCTGCATCTGCGCCACCAGGCGTTCGTCGAGCGGGCAGTCGCCCACGCACACCACTTCGACGGGGACGCCGTGCGCGTCCTCCACCTCGGCCGCGGCACGGCGCACCGCCTCGGCGAGGGTGGCCGGCTCGTCCTCCTTGCCGTTGCCCTCGGGCCGGTAGAGCCAGGCCCGCAGCTCCCGTTCCTGTGCGCGGGCCAGCCGGGCGACCTCGCGCGGGTCCTCGGCGTGCCGCTGGATGAGGGTCAGCGTGTGCAGCACGGAGTCGTGGACGTGTGCGGCGACCTCGGCCCGCTCCTGCGCGCGGATGCGGGCCAGACGCTCGGCCGACAGGTCCTGGGTCATGCGCACGAGGTACGGTCCGGCGATCAGCGCCACGCCGACCAGGACGGCGAGCGCGGCCTGGAGGATGGTCCCCAGGTGGCTGACCGAGCCCTGCACGACGAGGAAGCCGGTCACCCCCACGCCGACGAGGATCACCCCGGCGGCGCCGCGCGCGAACGGCAGCAGCCTCCTGCGGCGGCTCAGCTCGGCCCAGCGGGCCCGGCGGGCGTTGTCGGCCTGCCGCCACACCAGGGCGACGCCGAGCCCGATCAGCAGCAGCGGCCAGACGTAGGCGTTGGCCCTGCCGAGGTTGAGGTTGTCCAGCAGGATGCCGAGGCCGATGGCGAGCGCGATGAGCGCGACGATCTGGCCCCGGTCCGGCCTGCGCCCGGCGAGCCAGGAGCGGGCGTCGCGCGGCTCCTTGGCCTCGACCACCCCGCCGACGCCCAGCGGCACCACGAACCAGAAGACCGCGTACAGCAGGATGCCCAGGCCCTGGATGGTGGCCAGGACGACGAAGACGACGCGCACCCAGGCCACGGGCAGTCCGAGGTGCCCGGCCAGCCCCCGGGCGACGCCGCCGATCATCCGGCCCTCGGAGCTGCGGTAGAGCTTGCGGACCGGGGATCCGGCCGGGTCCGGCGGCGCGAAGTACGACGCCCCGTTGGGTGGGCTGGTCGGTGGTCCGGCGGCTGGCATGTCCCGATCGTCACACGTTTCGCGCACGGTGGGTATCAGGGTTGGCCCCCATGCGGGGTCAGGGTCGTTCCGGATACCGGCACACGTCCCGGCCCGCCACCATGGAGCCATGACGGAGCAGCACACGGAGACGGAGGCGGCCGGGGCACCGCCGGGCCGGCGGCTGGCGCGGTGCCGCGAACGGAAGGTGGTCGCCGGCGTCTGCGAGGGCGCGGGACGGTACTTCGACATCGACCCGGTGGTCTTCCGGATCGTGCTCGGCGTGCTGGCGCTCACCGGCGGCCTCGGGCTGGTGGCCTACGGCCTGGCGTGGCTGCTCGTCCCGCTGGAGGGGGAGACCGAGAGCGAGGCGCACCGACTGCTGTCCGGCCGGGTGGAGGGGACCGCGCTGACGGCGGTGCTGGTCGCGCTGGTCGGCTGCGGGCTGTTCCTGTCGATGCTGGGCAGCGGCGGGAACCTGGCCTTCTCCCTGGGACTGCTGGCGGCCTTCGCCGGTGCCGTGTACTGGTCGGTGCACCGGCGCCAGGCGACCGAGGCGCCCGCCCAGCCGGTCGCGCCACCACCGACCCAGCCGCCGCCGCAGCCCGCCACGGCGGCGTGGTGGAAGGAGACCTCGGTCGAGGACGCGCCGGCCGTGCCGGGGCCGGGCGGCTACCTGTGGGGGCCGGACGACGGTCCCGCGGACGTGGAGCGCGACCGCCGCGAGTGGCGGGACCGGCGCCGGGCGGTGCGGCGCGAGGGCGCCTGGCTGGGCGTGGTCGTGTTCTTCGCGGCGACGGCGGCGGCCGCGGCCGGCCTGGCCGCGTCCTGGTCGTCCCAGCCGCTGGCCACCGGCGTGCAGATCGGCCTCGGTTCGGCGCTGGCCGTCTTCGGCCTGGGCTTCGTGATCAGCACCTGGTGGGGGCGGCTCGGCGGCGGCACCGTCTTCACGGTGCTGCTGACCGCCGCGCTGCTGGTGGGCTCCACGACGCTGCCGCGGTCGGTCGGCACCGACTGGAAGCAGCGCACCTGGACCCCCGCCACGCTCTCGGCGGTGCAGGACTCGTACGAGCTGGGCACGGGCCGGGCGACGCTGGACCTGTCCGGGCTCCAGCCGGGCGGCCGCACCGTCACGACGCGGGCCGAGGTCGGGGCGGGACAGCTGGTGGTCAGGATCCCGGAGGACGTCACGCTGCGGATGCACGTCCAGGTGGGCGTGGGCGACGTGCAGTTGCCCGGCGAGAAGGAGAAGGACATCGACGTCCAGCCCGGGCTGGACCGGAAGGTGACCCTGGACCCGGTGGACGGCCGGAAGTCCGCGGGCACGGTGGAACTCGACGTGGAAGTGGGCGTCGGACAGGTGAAGGTGGTGCAGTTCCCGTGAGACGGCATCGGTTCGCGCCCTCGGCGCTCCTGACCGGCCTGGTCCTGCTGGGACTGGCCGCGGTGTTCCTGCTCGACGCCGCCGGCGAGGTGTCGCTGTCCCCGCACGCCGCGGTGCCCCTGACCTGTGCGGGTCTGGGGCTCGCGGCGCTCGGCGCGGTCACCTCCCGGATGCTCCGGGGGCGGAGCGCCCGGCGCTCAGGCCAGGCCGCGCCGTCCCCGGCCGCGGCGTCCGGCGATCATCGCGTCGACGGACAGTAGCGGGGCGCCGGCGAGGACCAGCGGCAGCCAGGCCATCAGGTAGGCCAGGTCGTTGCCGTAGTAGTACGGCTGCGTGGCCCAGCTGACGGTGAGCCACAGGCTCAGCGAGATGAGCGCCCCTCCGAGGGCGGCGATCCTGCTGAGCAGGCCGACCAGCGTGCCGACGCCGACGGCGATCTCGCCGAAGGCGATCGCGTAGCCGAAGCCGTGCGGGTTCTTCAGGGCCAGGTCGACCATGGCCGGGATCGCGGCGCTGTCGCGCACCGCGTTCAGGGTGCCGACGAGCGAGCCCGGGGCGCCGTCGGTGAAGAAGCTGTCGGACATCAATTTGTCGAAGCCGGCGTAGACGAAGGTCACGCCGAGGAAGATGCGCAGCGGCAGCAGGGCGTAACGCCGTGCCGTGTCCCGCCACGGTCCCTGACTGGGGTACCGCTCCGTGTCTCTCGTTCCGCTCATGCCCGTTGTGCCCGTCACGCTCATGACGTCCGCCCTCTCGCACACACCCGCCGTGGATCCCCTCCCGGACCGATTCTCCAGGAGCGCCCTAGGAGATACGTAGGCGAAGCGGCCGTCGTTCAATCAAAAAGCTCTGGATTATCGCGGGCCATCCGTTCATAGGTGGGCTGGTAGTTGATCCAGGCGACCAGATCGTGTCCCAATTGCTCACGCGTGGCGATCGCGTCCTCGTGCGCGATCCACACCGGCTTGCCCGCCGCCTTCGCGCTCAGCTGCACCTGGCAGGACTTCTCCATCGTCATGAACCACCACGCCGCCGCGTCCACGGTCTCGCCGACCGTCAGGAGCCCGTGGTTGCGCAGCACGACCGCCTTGTGCGCCCCCAGGACCACCGCGATGCGCCGCGCCTGCGCCTCGTCCACGACGACCCCGGTGTAGGCGTCGAACAGGGCGTGGTCCTCGTAGAAGGCGCAGGCGTCCTGGGTGATCGGCTCCAGCCGCTCCCCCAGCGCGGCCAGCGCCCGGCCGTAGGTGGAATGGCTGTGGACGACGGCCGTCGCGTCGGGCCGTGCGGTGTGCACGTGGGCGTGGATGGTGAAGGCCGCCTGGTTGACGTGGTGCCGGCCCTCGACGACGGCGCCGTACTGGTTGACCAGGATCACCTCGCCCACGGTGAGGTGCCGGAACGGCACCCCGAAGGGGTTCACCCAGTAGTGGTCCGGCAGCTCCGGATCGCGCACGGTGATGTGCCCCGACACCCCGTCCTCGAACCCCAGCTCCGCGAACGCCCGCAGCGCCACCACCAGCCGCTCCTTGCGGTGGCGGCGTTCCTCCGCCGGGTCCTCGAAGGTCGGCGGGAGGGCGAAATGGAGCCGATCGGGCGGTACGGGCTGCGGCACGGTGTCGGTCATGGCGCGGAAGTTACCCCGAGGTACCGCAGATGAACAGGGGCGATACCAGGTTTCCCCGGTATCGCCCCAAGCCTGCCCCACGCCGGGGGGCTACTCCCACTCGATGGTGCCCGGGGGCTTGCTGGTGACGTCCAGCACGACGCGGTTGACGTCGGCCACCTCGTTGGTGATCCGGGTGGAGATCCGGGCCAGCACCTCGTACGGCAGCCGCGACCAGTCCGCGGTCATGGCGTCCTCGCTGGAGACCGGGCGCAGCACGATGGGGTGGCCGTAGGTGCGGCCGTCGCCCTGCACGCCCACCGAGCGGACGTCGGCGAGGAGGACCACCGGGCACTGCCAGATGTCGCGGTCGAGACCGGCGGCGGTCAGCTCCTCGCGGGCGATCGCGTCGGCGTCGCGCAGCAGGTCCAGGCGCTCCTTGGTGACCTCGCCGACGATGCGGATGCCCAGGCCCGGCCCCGGGAAGGGCTGGCGCTGGACGATCTCCTCGGGCAGGCCGAGCTCCTGGCCGACCATGCGGACCTCGTCCTTGAACAGCTTGCGCAGCGGCTCGACGAGCTGGAACTGCAGGTCCTCGGGGAGGCCGCCCACGTTGTGGTGGGACTTGATGTTGGCGGTGCCGGTGCCGCCGCCGGACTCCACGACGTCCGGGTAGAGGGTGCCCTGCACCAGGAACTCCACCGACTCGCCGTGGGCGCCGGCCTCGGCGACGATCTCGCTCGCGGCCTGCTCGAAGACCCGGATGAACTCCCGGCCGATGATCTTGCGCTTCTCCTCGGGGTCGGAGACCCCGGCGAGCGCGGTGAGGAAGCGCTCCTGCGCGTCGACGACCTTCAGCTGCACGCCGGTGGCGGCCACGAAGTCCTTCTCGACCTGCTCGGACTCGCCCTTGCGCATCAGGCCGTGGTCCACGTAGACGCAGGTCAGCTTCTCCCCGATGGCCTTGTTGACCAGGGCCGCGGCGACCGCGGAGTCCACGCCGCCGGAGAGGCCGCAGATGGCGCGCTTGTCGCCGACCTGGGCGCGGATCGCGGCGACCTGCTCCTCGACCACGTTGTGCGTGGTCCAGTCGGGGGCGATGCCCGCGCCGCGGTAGAGGAAGTGCTCGAGCACCTGCTGGCCGTGGTCGGAGTGCAGGACCTCGGGGTGGTACTGGACGCCGTAGAGCTTCTTCTCGTCGTTCTCGAACGCGGCCACCGGCACCAGGTCGGTGGAGGCGGAGACGGTGAAGCCCTCCGGGGCGGCGGAGCAGGTGTCGCCGTGCGACATCCACACCGACTGCTCGGCCGGGGTGCCCTCGAAGAGCGTGGAACCGGTCTTGCCCACGTGCAGCGGGGTACGGCCGTACTCGCGCGACCCCGTGTTGTCGACGGTGCCGCCGAGGGTGATCGCCATCAGCTGGAAGCCGTAGCACATGCCGAAGACGGGGACGCCCGCCTCGAACAGGGCGCGGTCCAGCCGCGGGGCGTGCTCGGCGTACACGGACGAGGGGCCGCCCGACAGGATGATCGCCGCGGGCCGCTTGGCCAGCATCTCCTCGACCGGCATCGTGCTGGGCACGATCTCGCTGTAGACCCGGGCCTCACGGACGCGGCGGGCGATGAGCTGGGCGTACTGCGCCCCGAAGTCAACGACGAGGACGGTGTCGGGGGCGGCTGGGGTCGCTGATGCCACGGTGGGCCTTCCGGCGGTGTCGAACGTGGGGTCCCTGCCGATTCTACCGGGGCCCACGGCTTTACTTCCCCGGCCCGGGGGCGCAGACTGTGCCGCATGCTCCACGGCACGCGCTTCGCGTTTACCTATGGCACCGGCTGGTCCGGCTGCCATGGTCGTGCTGTCTGAGCGAGGAAACGCAACCAGACGTCACCAGGCGCCCCGGGCCACACGGCCCGGGGCGCCTGGCGTTTCCCGTCCCGTGCGGCCCCGGAGGCCCGGCCCCCGAGGAGGAACCCCATGAGCGGCACCCCGGCAGCACCGCGGACGACCGGCCCTGCAAACGCCCCCGCCACCGACCCCGCCGCCGTCATCGCGGACGCCCGCGAGCGCATCGACGACCTCGACGCGAGGATCATCGCGCTGGTGGGGGAACGCATGACCGTCTCGGCCGGCATCCAGCGCGCCCGCATCGAGTCCGGCGGCCGCCGGGTGCACCTCTCCCGCGAGATGGACATCCTGCGCCGCTACAGCGACCGGCTCGGCAAGCCCGGCACGACCCTCGCCATGACCCTGCTGGAACTGTGCCGCGGACGGGTCTGAAACCCCCGTGGCACCGGCCCCGTGACCCGTTCGGGGGGCATCACCCGTACGGCACGTGACCGCCTACGGGCGCCTTCGTTGAATCCGGTGTCCGTGCCAGCCAGGCGCGGTCACCCCGGGCCAGGGAAGCAAGGACGTCGAACACCACGCGTGGACACCGCTCAGACGCAGCTGGGCGGGGTGCCACCGGAGCGATGAGGCGCGCCCGCGCGAGTGGAAGCAATGCGGCGCGCCGTGGGACCTCGCTCCGGTGATCCGGTGACCGGACAGCAGGGGACAGCAGCCCGGTCACGACTCAAAGTGGCGGTCGGTTCCGGGGACGCCCGGGACCGGCCGCTCTGCGAGGAACACACTACTCATTTCGCGGCACTTGGGCAGGTATCCGACCCTCGATCGAGTGAGTCGGACCCCGCATCGCGCCCCGCGCGCGGTCCGGGACCCGTATGGAGCACGGCCGAGGGGGCCGCGACCCGGACGGGTGCGGGCCCCCTCGGCGTCCGGCGGGATCAGGCCTTGGGCGGGACCGGCGGGACGGGCAGCACCGGCAGCCGCAGGGCACCGAACGCGTCCGCCGGGACGACCGGGTGCTTGGGCTCGACCGCGGCGACGCGCCGGTAGGCCTCGCCCTGGGCCGGACGCGGGTCGGCGTCGCCCTTGTTGGGCCACAGGGACATGGCGCGTTCGGCCTGCGCGGTGATCGTGAGCGAGGGGTTGACCCCCAGGTTGGCGGAGACCGCGGCACCGTCCACCACATGGATGCCCGGATGCCCGAACAGCCGGTGGTACGGGTCGATCACACCGTGCCCGGCGTCCTCGCCGATCACGCAGCCGCCCAGGAAGTGGGCGGTGAGCGGGGTGCCCATCAACTCGCCGACGTTGCTGCCCGCGAAGCCGTTGATCTCCTCGGCCAGCAGGCGCGCGGCCTCGGCGCCCTCGGGGATGAAGGAGGGGTTGGGCGCGCCGTGCCCCTGCCGGGCGGTGAGCAGTCCCTTCCCCAGGCCCTTGGGCTTGCGGTAGGTGGTCAGCGAGTTGTCCAGGGACTGCATGACCAGGCCGATGATGGTGCGCTCGGACCAGCGGCGGTTGGACAGCGACCGCATCAGCAGGACCGGGTGACGGGCGCAGTGCGCCAGGTAGGCCAGCCCGCGCGGCAGCCGCGTGCCGTGCGGGACCTGCAGGATGGACAGGCCGCCCATCGAGTTGGAGCCCTTGCCGTAGCGGACCGGCTCGATGTGGGTGTTCCCGTCGGGGTGGATCGAGGACGTGATGGCCACGCCCCGCGTGAAGTCCACCCGCTGCTCGCCGGTGCGCCGGCGGTAGCGGCGGCTGTTGGTCTGGGCGCCCACCAGCGCCTCGGAGTTGGTGCGGGTCAGCTCGCCGAGCCGCGCGGACAGGCCGGGCAGCCGGCCCGCGTCGCGCATGCGGTGCAGCAGCGTCTGGGTGCCGTAGGTGCCGGCGGCGACGACCACGTGCCCGGCACGCAGCACGCGCGGCTTCGCCTTGCGCCGGCGGTCGGTGGGGACGACGGTGACGTCGTAGCCGCCCTCGGCGTTCTCCGACAGCCCGGTGACGGTGGTCATCGCGTGGATCTCGGCACCCGCCTTCTCGGCGAGGTGGAGGTAGTTCTCGTTGAGGGTGTTCTTGGCGCCGTGGCGGCAGCCGGTCATGCACTCCCCGCACTCCGTGCAGGCCCGCCGGGAGGGGCCGGCGCCGCCGAAGTACGGGTCGGGCACCTCGCCGCCGGGCGTGGCCCTGGCGTCGCCCGAGGCGTCCTGGCCGTCGCCGAAGAACACGCCGACCGGGGCCATGTGGAAGGAGTCGCCGACGCCCATCCGCTCGGCGGTCGCCTTCAGGTGGACGTCCGAGGGGGTCATGGTCGGGTTGAGCCGCACCCCGAGCATGCGCTTGGCCTGGTCGTAGTGGGGGGCCAGTTCCTCCTGCCAGTCGGTGATGTGGCCCCACTGGCGGTCCTCGAAGAAGGCCTTCGGCGGGACGTAGAGGGTGTTGGCGTAGTTGAGCGAACCGCCGCCGACCCCCGCACCCGCCAGGATCATGACGTTGTCGAGCAGGTGGATGCGCTGGATCCCGTACAGGCCGAGTGCCGGGGCCCACAGGTAGTCCTTGATGTGCCAGGAGTTCTTCGGCAGCGACTCCCGCGTCCAGCGGCGGCCCGCCTCCAGGACGCCGACCGTGTAGCCCTTCTCGGTCAGGCGCAGCGCCGACACGGATCCGCCGAAGCCGGACCCGATCACGATCACGTCGTAGTCGTAGGACATCCGCTCCCCCTCCATCAGCGGAGCCTCAGCGCCTTCATCAGCCGGAGGCTGCGGCTCATGAAGGCCGCGTACGCCGCGTCGTCCATGCCCAATGACGGGGCCATCGGCAGCAGGCGCTGCGTCGCCACCGTCTGCGCCTCGGTGTACTTGAGGATGCCCTCGGAGCCGTGCCTGCGGCCGAGCCCGGAGTCCTTCATGCCGCCCATCGGGGACTGCACACTGCCGTACGCCGGCGCGTAGCCCTCGTTGACGTTGACGGTGCCGCTGCGCAGACGCGCGGCGATGCGGGCGCCGCGGCGCGTGTCCTTGGTCCAGACGCTGGAATTGAGGCCGTACGGCGTCGCGTTGGCGCGCTCGACCGCCTCGTCCTCGTCGGTGAAGCGGTACACGGACACCACCGGGCCGAAGGTCTCCTCCGCGCACACGGCCATCGGCGGCTCGACGCCGTCCAGGACGGTCGGCTCGAAGAAGTACGGGCCGACGTCGGGCCGGGCCCTGCCGCCGGTGAGGACGGTGGCGCCCTTGGCGACGGCCTCCTCCACGTGCCGGGTGACGGTCTCCAGCTGGCGCTCGCCGGCCAGCGACCCCATCCCGGCGCCGTAGGCGAGGGCGGTGCCGAGCTTGAGGGCGCCGGCGCGCGCGGTGAAGCGCTCCAGGAAGGCGTCGGCGACGGACGCGTGGACGAAGAGCCGCTCGATGGAGATGCACAGCTGGCCCGCCGAGGAGAAACAGGCGCGGACCGCGCCCTCGGCCGCCTTGTCGAGGTCGGCGTCCTCCAGCACCAGCAGGGCGTTCTTGCCGCCGAGTTCGAGGGAGGCGCCGATCAGGCGGGCCGCGGCCCGCGCGGCCACGTCCCGGCCGGTACGGGTGGAGCCGGTGAAGGACACGTAGTCGGCGTGCTCCACGACCGCCGGGCCGACGACCGGGCCCTCCCCGATGACGACCTGCCAGACGTCGGCGGGCAGTCCGGCCTCGATCAGCTGCTCGCGCGCCCACAGGGCGGTCAGCGCGGTCTCGGTGTCGGGCTTCATCACCACGGCGTTGCCGGCCGCAAAGGCGGGCAGCGCGTCGCCGATGGAGAGTTCCAGGGGGTAGTTCCACGGCGCGATCTGGCCGACGACACCACGCGGGTGCCGCAGCTCCCGCACCTTGGTGAGGGCCGGGATGGCGCCGGTGTGCCGCTTGGGCCTCAGGTACGACGGGGCCTTGACGCCGTAGTGCCGCGCGGCGACGGCGACCGCGAGCACCTCCTCGTGCGCGTGCAGCCGCGTCTTGCCGGTCTCCAGCTGGATCAGGTCCAGCACCTCGGACTGGCGGGCCAGCACGAGGTCGTGGAAGCGCAGCAGCACCGCGGCGCGGCGGCGCACCGGCGTCGCCGCCCACGCCTTCTGCGCCTCCCTCGCCCGGTCGTAGGCCGCCGCCACGTCCTCCGGCGTCGACTCGGGGAGCTCCGCCAGCTTCTCGCCGGTCAGCGGCGTGTGGTTCACGGTGCGGCCGCTGCCGGCGACGCCCCGCGTCAGCCGCGCCACGAGGTCCGGTGTCACCACGTCCGCGGCGGTCCTGCTGCCGGAGGGGGCGACCGGATTGCCGTTACCGGCAGTAGGAGAGTCCGTCATGGCGGGAGCGTACGACGCGGTGACACCGCGTGCATACCCGTCAGTAGCCAGTTTTCACAATTACGCCAGCAAAAGCTGGCAGGAACGCCGCGACCCGTCCCCGGCCCGCCCGCGCCGGGACCTCATCCGGTGCGGAAGGTGACGCGGGCGGTGTCGAAGTAGTCCCGTCCCCGCTCGGCCAGCTGGAGGGGCGAGGAGACCCACAGGTCGTACTGGCGGCCGCCCTCCTCCCAGCACAGGTCGAAGGTGCGGCGCGGTTCGCCGGGTGTGAAGCCGTCCCAGGTGAACTGCCACAGCGCGGCCGGGTGCCCGTTCTGCGTGGTGGGGGTGACGAAACCGTCCCGGTAGCCCTGGTACGCCGCAGGGCCCGAGGCGTCCTGGGCCCGCATGACCGCCTCGGGGCCGCGGGCGTCCGGCGGCTGGCTGCGGATGCCGACGCGGAACTCCTCGCCGGCGGAGTAGTAGAAGATCCGCGGCGGTTCCAGGGAGCGCCGGAAGCCCTCCGGCAGGGCGAGCGAGAAACCGGCGGGATCGTCGACCGTGCGGAAGCCCGCGGGGAGCGCCGGGGCGGACGGCGCCGGGGCGGACGGCGTGGACGCGGCGGACGGGGTGGCGTGCGTGGCCTTGCCGCTCGTGGCGACGGTGCGGACCGGGGAGGCGCCGCCCCCCGGCGATCCCCCGTCCGGCAGCAGGGACGCCGCCGCGACACCGGCCCCCGCCAGCACCGCCACGCCCAGCGCGGCCGCGAGCGGGGCCCGCCTGCGCCGGGCCCGGGGAAGCGGCGCGTCCTGCCGCTCCGCCTCCGGGAGGGGCGCCGGCGCGGGCACCGCGGTGGGCGGCACGCCGGTCTCCGCGTAGGCGGCGAGCAGGGTCTCGGTCTCCTCCGCGGTCGGGCGCCGCCCCGGCTCGCGGCGCAGCAGCGCCTCGACCACCGGCAGCAGGGGCCCGGTCCGCTCCGGCGGCCGGATCTCGTCGAAGACGACGGCGTGCAGCACCTCCCCCAGGGAGTCGCGGCGGAACGGCGACCGCCCGACGACGGCCGCGCACAGCAGGACGCCCACCGACCACAGGTCGGAGGCGGGCCCGGCGGCCTGCCCGGACATGCGCTCGGGGGCGGTGTACTCCGGAGAGCCCACGAAGTCCCCAGCCTTGGTCAGCGTGGTCGCGCCCGCCACCCGCGCGATGCCGAAGTCGGTCAGCACGACCCGCCCGGTGCCGTGCTCGACGAGGACGTTGCCGGGCTTGATGTCGCGGTGGAGGACCCCGCGCTCGTGCGCCGCCCGCAGCGCACCGGTGACGGCGGCGCCGACGCGGGCGGCCTCGCGCGGTGCCAACGGGCCGTCCTGGGCGAGGACTTCGGCCAGGGAGCGGCCGTCGACGAGTTCCATGACGATCCAGGGGCGGCCGTCCTCCTCGACCACGTCGAACAGGACGATCACATGGGGATGCCGTATCTGCGCGACCGTGCGGGCCTCCCGCAGGGCGCGGTCCTCCTCGCCGTCGGCGTGCAACTCCTTGACCGCCACCCGGCGGCCCAGCAGTTCGTCGTCGGCCCGCCACACCGTGCCCATGCCGCCGCGCCCGAGCCGCCCCGTGATCCGGTAGCGCCCGGCGACCAGCCGCCCCCCGTCGCCCGTCATGGGGCCATGATGCCGCACCGTCAGTTCCCCGGATCCGGTCGCCAGGTCTGCAACGCCACCTGGAAAACGGCGGAGGCGGCGGCCCAGTCGCCCGCCGGCGCCCCCATGTAGAGGGCGTACTCGCTGCCGTCGGCCGCGACGTACGCCTGGTCGACGGCGCGGCGCGGGCCGGGGTGCTCCTTGGAGTCGGTCCAGCTGAACTCCCACAGGCAGCCGTCACCGCCCCGGAAGGTGTTCTGGTGCAGCCGCACCCGGGTGTAGCCGGGCAGCGCCCGGACGCTTTTCTCCAGTTCGAGCAGGTGCATGTACGGATTGAGCCCCGGCGCCGCGCGGCCGACGCCGATGCGCAGCCGGTGGGCGCCGTCGTCGGGCGTGTAGTCGATCTGGTCGCCGTCCAGTTGCCGCTTCCAGCCGCGCGGCACGGTCAGGCTGAACCCCGCCGGGTCGTGGACCCGCACGTAGCCGGCCGGGACCCCGGGGCCGTCGCCGTGCCGCTTCACCACCGCCAGGACGGCTCCGGTGCCCGCGAGCAGCGCCACCGCGACCGCGGCGGCCACGAGGGCGGTACGCCGCCCGCCGGGGCGGCGCCGGGGACCACCGGCCGCGATGGCCGCAAGGGTGGTCGCCACGTGCCCGGCCTCCGGCCGCGCGGCCGGTTCCTTGGCGAGCAGCGCCGCGATCACCGGCCGCAGCGGCCCGGCCGCCCGGGGTTCGGGCAGGTCCTCGTACACCACGGCCTGCAGGGTGCCGATCGGCGAGGTGCGGCGGAACGGCGAGCGGCCCTCGACCGCCGCGTAGAGCGTGGCGCCCAGCGACCACAGGTCGGACTCCGGCCCGGGACGGCCGCCGCGGGCCCGTTCGGGCGCCAGGTAGTCGACGGAGCCGACGAGTTCGCCGGTCCGGGTGATCGCCGAGTCACCCTCGACGACGGCGATGCCGAAGTCCGTCAGCAGGACCCGGCCGTCGCGGGCGAGCAGCACGTTGGCCGGCTTGACGTCCCGGTGGAGCACCCCCGCGGCGTGCGCCGCGCGCAGCGCCTCCAGCACGGCGGCGGCCACGGCGGCCGCCCGCCGCGGCGGCAGCGGGCCGTCCCGCCGCACCACCTCGTCCAGGGAACGGCCGTCGACCAGTTCCATGACGATCCAGGGCCGGCCGTCCTGTTCCACGACGTCGTGGACGGTCACCACGTTGGGGTGGTTGATCCGGGCGGCGGCGCGGGCCTCCTGCTTCATGCGCTCCTGGAGCACGGCGCGGTCGTCCTCGGCGAGGTGGGCGCCGGGCGTCAGCTCCTTGACGGCGACGGTGCGCCGCAGCACGACGTCCTGGGCCTCCCACACCCGGCCCATGCCGCCGCGGCCGATGACGTCGCCGAGCCGGTACCGTCCGGCCAGCACGCTTCCGCTCCCGCTCACACCCCTGCCCCCACGGCTTCAGCGACGCGCGCCGCAGCCGCGCGGTTCCGGTCCGGGCCGGCCGCACTCAGGTGGTGCGGTAGGTCTCCGCGGCCTTCTCGAAGTACCGCTTGACGTCGGCGCGCCGGCCGTCCGGCCCGATGACCAGGACCACGTGGTACCTGCCGTCGCGGATCATCACCAGGTTGCGCGCGAACAGCTGCCGCCCGGAGCCGTCGCTCCAGCTGAACTCCCCTTCGGCGGCGGCGATCCCGCCCATGTCGAGGCGGCGCAGGCCGGAGGCCGAGGACCAGCCGGAGGCGCGGAAGCCCGCCAGCTCCGGCTCGTCGTTCTGGTAGACGATCGGGTCGCCGCCCTTGTCGGCGACGGAGTCGCGGCCGGGTACGACGAGCAGCTGGTAGTCGCCGCCGGTGTAGCGGACCTGACCGTCGGCGTTCCTCCCGGTCCGCTGCCAGCCGTTGGGGACGGCGAGGCTGAAGCCGGCCGGGTCGGTGCGCAGCCGGAAGTCGCCGCCGAGGCCCGTGGTGGCGGCGTCGTCCGCGGGGGCGGACCGCGTGGGCGGCGGGGCGCTCGTGGCGGGGGCCGTGCTCCGCGGGGCCTTGGTGCCCGACGGCTTGGTCGTCTGCGGCCGCTCGTCGCCGCCGGGCACCTGCGCGGGCAGGGTCCGCGTGGCGCCGGCCGCGCCCCGGTCGTCCGCCGCCCCGCCGCGCGGCATGAAGAGCACCGCGTACAGCACGGCGGCGACCATCAGGAGCAGCACCAGGGCGACCAGGGTGACCCCGAGGCTGCGCGGGCCGCGTGCCGTCCCCTGCCGCCGCTCCTTGGTGCGCTTGTGGCGCCCGTGGGCGGGATGGGCG
>NZ_JARAVO010000106.1:0-30486 GCF_033792805.1 Streptomyces sp. PA03-1a | reverse complement strand
CGACCGCGATGTCCTCGACCTGGGCGGCGGCCTCGCCCCGCCAGGTCGCGACCGCGTCCTTGCCGCGCGGCCGGGACGGGCTCGGGCTCGATCGCGACCGCGATGTCCTCGACCTGGTCGGCGGCCTCGCCGCGCCAGGTCGCGACCGCGTCCTTGCCGCGCTCGGCCAGGCCGTCGTAGGCCTCCTTGGCACGGACCGCGTACTCGGCGGCACGGCCCACCTGCTGCAGCGCGAAGTCCTGTGCGGAGTCACGCAGCTTGCGCAGGTCGCCGTCGATGGTGCCCAGGAGCTCGTTGACCTTGGCCTGCGCCTTGGTCTGGGCGTCCTTGGCCTGCGCGGTCACCTTCTCCTGCACGGCCTTGGGGTCGGTGCCGCGGATCTTCTCGATCCGCTCGGGGGCCTCGGCGCGGATCTTCTCGATCAGCGGCGGGACCTCCTTGAGCTTCTCGGCCGCGAGGTCCGCGGTCCCGGCCAGCGCGTACAGCGGGGTCGGGTCCTTGAGGGTCTTGACGATGTCTTCGGTGATCGCCATGAGGGTTTCTCCCGTTTGAGGATGGTGGCGTGTACGTCTGTTCAGTCGCCCGTTCCGCGCGACCGGGCGCAGCCGGTCACCCGGCGGCCGCGGCGTCGTCGCCGCTGCCCGGTCCGGCCGGTCCGGACGCGTTCGGCTTCAGCACGGCGACAGCCTTCTTCGCCGCCTTCTTCGCCACGTGCTCGCGCGGCGCGGCGGGCTGCTCGTCAAGAGCTTCCTCCACTGCGGCGTTCTCCTTGCGGAACGACTCGTAGATCTGCAGGAGGACTTGCTTCTGCTTCTCGTTGATCGCCGTGTCGGCCAGGATGGCGGTCCGCACCTCCATCCCCTCGCCCTGGTCCCGCTCGTCGAGGATCCCTGCCTGCACGTACAGGGTCTCGGCGGAGATGCGCAGCGCCCTGGCGAGCTGCTGCAGGATCTCGGCACTGGGCTTGCGCAGCCCGCGCTCGATCTGGCTGAGGTAGGGGTTGGACACCCCCGCGGCGTCGGCGAGCTGACGCAGGGACAACTGCGCGTTGCGCCGCTGCTCCCGCAGGTACTCACCGAGGGTGCCGACGTTCAGTGAAGCCATGCCTCCGAGGATGCCGCGCGGTGCTAACTTTTGCAAGCAAGATGCTTGCAAAAGTCTCGTTAAGGGGATGTGACATCCCCCGCACGGCCCAGCCGGCCGCGGCGAACCCACGGCGCCGCCCCGGCCCGCTGTCGGCCCCGGCCCGCATAATGCCGCCGTGGACCTGCGCGCCGAACTGCTCCCGCCGCCCGTCAACCCGGAACGACTGGCGGAGGTCGCCCGTGAGATCGAGCGGATCGAGGACCTGGCCGGCTCCGGCGAACCGACGGAGGAGGCCGTGGCCGCCTTCAACGAGCGCACGGGCCACGACTACCTGCTGTCCGACTTCGTCCGGTACGACGTGTCGCGCGACCTGGAAGGGTTCGCCCGGGAGGCCGCCCGGCCCGCCCGGCCCGCCCGGCCGCGGGTGGCGGACATCACGCGTGAGGAACTCGTCGAGATCGTCCGCCGTGTCGATGCCGACCCGGCCGGCGAGGACACCGACTACTACCTGCGGCTCTTCGACTGCAACACCCCGCACCCCCGGGCCTGCGACCTGCTCTTCCACCCCCCGGCCGGCCTCGCGGACGCCCCGCCCGAACGGATCGTCGACGCCGCGCTCGCCTACCGGCCGATCGCCCTGTGAACCGCGCCCGGGTGGCCGGTTGACCTTGACCTTGGGGCAGGCCACAGCATCGAAGCGGCCGGGCGGCTTGCCCGGCCCGAGGGAGGGAGCCCGCCATGGACTCGCTGACGATCGGGGCGTTCGCGAAGGCGTCCCGGCTGTCGCCGAAGGCGCTGCGGCTGTACGACGAGCTGGGGCTGCTGACGCCCGCGCGGGTCGATCCGCTGACCGGCTACCGCCACTACGCCCCCGCCCAACTGGAGCGCGCCCGGCTCGTGGCCTGGCTGCGGCGGCTGGGGATGCCGCTGGCCCGCATACGTGAGGTGTGCGCGCTGGACGCGCCCGCCGCCGCGCGGGAGATCCGGGCGTACTGGGCGCAGGCCGAGGCCGCGCACGGCGCGCGGCGGGACCTGGCCGCCTTCCTCGTCGATCACCTGTCCCGGAAGGACTCCGTCGTGAACGACGCGAACGACTCCAACCACGCGAACCGCTCCCTGGAACTGCGCTACGCCGCCCTTTCCGACGCCGGCCTGGTCCGGCCCGGCAACCAGGACACCGCCTACGCCGGCGCCCGGCTGCTGGCGGTGGCCGACGGCTTCGGAGACGAGGGGGCGCCGGCGGGCGCCGCCGCCGTCGACGCGCTGAAGGAGCTCGACGCCGCTGCCGCCCCCGGCGGTCTGCTGGACCTGCTGCAGGACGCCCTGGACAGGGCCGACGAGACCGTACGCGGCTTCGCGGACTCGGGCACCACGCTCACCGCGCTGCTGTGGTCCGGGGAGCGGCTGGCCCTCGTCCACATCGGGGACTCCCGGGCGTACCTGCTGCGCGACGGCGAACTGTTCCGGATCACGCACGACCACACGATGGTGCAGTCGATGGTGGACGAGGGCCGGCTGACCGAGGCCGAAGCCGCCTCGCACCCCCAGCGGTCGCTGCTCGTACGGGCCTTGGGTTCCGGCACCCGTCCCGCCGGGCGCCTGCCCGACCTGCGGCTGCACGACCCGCGTCCCGGCGACCGCTACCTGCTGTGCACGGACGGCCTGTCCACCGTCGTCCCGGACGACGAGCTGCGCCGGGTGCTCGCCTCCGGCGCCGGGCCCGGGGAGACGGTGCGCACGCTGGTCGGGCTGGCCAACGCCGCCGGCGGTCCGGACAACGTCAGTTGCGCGGTCGCCGATGTACAGGAGAGGTCCGCGGCGGCATAGTCCTCGCCCATGAGCGAGGAATGGTTTCTGCAGACACGCCACGGGGTGCGGTTCGAGTGGGGACCGGAAGGCGCCCGGCGGATCGGGGCGCACGTGGCGTGCCTCGTCGTCGTCGACGTCCTGTCCTTCACCACCGCGGTGACGGTGGCCGTCGAGGCGGGCACCGCGGTGCACCCGTACGCCTGGCGCGACGCGACGGCGGCCGCGTACGCGCGGCGGGTCGGGGCGCGGCTGGCCGTGGGGCGGCGGGAGGTCAGCGAACGCTCGCCGTGGTCGCTGTCCCCCGCCGCCCTGCGCCGTGCGCCGTACACCCCGCGGCTGGTGCTGCCCTCGCCCAACGGATCGACGATCGCCGCGGCGGCCGGGGAGGCGGCGACCGTCGTCGCCGCCTGCCTGCGCAACGCGACCGCCGTCGGCGCGTGGCTCGCCCGGCACGGCTACGGCGTCCGGGACCGCCCCGTCGCGGTGATCGCCGCGGGCGAGCGCTGGCCCGACGGGACCCTGCGGCCCGCACTGGAGGACCTGCTCGGCGCCGGTGCGGTCGTCACCGCGCTGCGGGGGCACGCCCCCGCCGTGACGCTCTCCCCCGAGGCGCGCGCCGCGGCGGCCGCCTTCACCGGGGCGCCCGACCCCGCCGGCACCGTCGCGGCCTGCGCCTCAGGGCGCGAGCTCAGCGGCGGCGGTTTCCCGGAGGACGTCGCGATCGCCACCGAGTTCGACGCCGCCACCGTCGTCCCGGTCCTCTCCGAGGGAGCCTTCTCCTCGCGGCCCATCGCGGACCGGAACTGACCGCATCGGTGCGTAACGTCGAAGACATCGGAGGACGCCGGAACACCGGCGCCCACGACCGAGGCCGATGGCCAAAGGGAGCGCGCGATGCCGACGGTGGTACGGAACGAGACGGGTGAGCGGGACGCGCTGCTGGCGTACCTGGAGGCGCAGCGCGGCGGGATGCGCCGCGCGGTGCTCGGGCTCACCGACGAGCAGGCCTCCTCCCAGCCGAGCGTCAGCGAGATGAGCCTCGCCGGGCTGGTCAAGCACGTCGCCAGGACCGAGGAGTCCTGGGTGCAGGGCCTGCTGCTGGGCCACGAGGACAAGAAGGGCACCGAGGCGGACTACCTCGACGGCTTCCGGCTACTGGAGGGCGAGACCCTCGCCGGCTGGCTGGAGGAGTACGCGCGGATCGGCCGGGAGACCGAGGAGGCCGTCCTGGCGCTGCCCGACCTGGACGTCGTGGTGCCGCTGCCGGACGCGCCCTGGAACCCGCCGGGCATGAAGGTCAGCGCCCGATGGATCCTGCTCCACCTGATCGAGGAGACCGCCCGGCACGCCGGGCACGCGGACGTCATCCGCGAGTCCCTGGACGGCCGGACGGCCTTCGAGCTGGTCGCCGAGGCGGCTCAGCAGGGCAAGCCCATGGGCTGACCGGTCACGCCACCGTGGCCACCGGTTCCTGCAGCTCCGTCACCCATGTGTCGGGATGCCCTTCGCACTCCAGGTACAGCTCGCGGGGGTAGCCGAGGGACCGGTGGCCCTGGGCGTCGATCCCCCGCGCCAGGGCCTGGGCGCTGCGCAGGACGTCGTCCATGGAGCCGCGGTGCACGATCGTCGCCGCGCTCTCCAGCTCCGGCAGGTCGACGACCGCGAAGTCGTACCCGCCGTCCGGATCGGCCGCGACCTGCAGCCCGGCGTGGACGAGGATCGCGCCCTCCCCCTCCGGGGCGTCCTCGTAGTACGCGACCCCCGGCCCCACCGGCCGCACGCCCGCCGCGTCCAGCCGCCGGCACAGCTCCTCGTACAGCGGCTGGATGACGGGCCCGATCTGCGCCGGCTCGAACCCCGCCGCGGTCGCCGTCAGCTCCGCGAGCCGCACCGCGGGCACCCTCTTGATCACCACGTCGTCGGTGGACATCCGTCCCTCGCTCTCGATCGTGCGGAGCCTCGCCTCGACGCCCGCCAGCCGCGCCGCGTCCGCGGCCATCGCCGCCGCGAGCTCTGCGCGGCGCAGCCGCAGCATGCCGCGCAGCTGCTCCGCGCTCACCTCCTCGTCGAGGATCGACCGCACCTGTTCGAGCGTGAAGCCGAGGTCCTTGAGGGCGATGATGCGGTTGAGCCGGGCGAGCTGCCCGGCGGCGTAGCTGCGGTAGCCGGTGGCGGGGTCGACACGGTCGGGGCGCAGCAGTCCGACGGCGTCGTAGTGACGCAGCATGCGGACCGACACGCGGCCGTGCCTGGCGAAGTCTCCGATTCCGAACATGACGTCTCCGAGTCCAGCGCCTCACACGGTGTGAGGGTCAAGCGGGACGGCGGATGCCCCGGCGCGGTCGGCGCCGGGGCATCCAGGGGGGCGAACGGGGTCAGCCGCGCAGCTCGGCGGCGACCAGCTCCGCGATCTGGACGGCGTTGAGAGCGGCGCCCTTGCGCAGGTTGTCGTTGGAGAGGAAGAGCGCGAGGCCGTGCTCGACGGTCTCGTCCACCCGGATCCGGCCGACGTAGGAGGGGTCCTTGCCCGCGGCCTGCTGCGGGGTGGGGATCTCCGACAGCTCCACGCCCGGGGCCGCGCCCAGCAGCTCGTACGCGCGCGCCACGCTGACCGGACGCTCGAAACGTGCGTTGACCTGCAGCGAGTGCCCGGAGAACACGGGCACGCGGACGCAGGTGCCGGACACCTTCAGCTCCGGGATGCCCAGGATCTTGCGGGACTCGTTGCGGAGCTTCTGCTCCTCGTCGGTCTCGAAGCGGCCGTCGTCGACGATCTTGCCGGCCAGCGGGACGACGTTGAACGCGATGGGCCGCTGGTAGACCGCGGGCTCGGGGAACTCCACGGCCTCGCCGTCGAAGGTCAGCTCGGTCGCCCGGTCGGCGACCTTGCGCACCTGGCCGTCGAGCTCGGCGACACCGGCCAGACCGGAGCCGGAGACCGCCTGGTAGGTGGTGGCGACGAGCGCGGTCAGCCCCGCCTCCTCGTGCAGCGGGCGCAGCACGGGCATGGCGGCCATGGTGGTGCAGTTCGGGTTGGCGATGATGCCCTTGGGCCGGTCGGCGATCGCCTGGGGGTTGACCTCGGCGACGACCAGCGGGACCTCGGGGTCCATCCGCCAGGCGGAGGAGTTGTCGATCACGACCGCGCCCGCGGCGGCGACCTTGGGGGCCAGCGCCTTGGAGGTGGCGCCACCCGCGGAGAACAGCACGATGTCGAGACCCGAGTAGTCCGCGGTGGCCGCGTCCTCGACCGTGACCTCGCCGTCCTTCCACGGCACGGCACGTCCCGCCGAACGGGCCGACGCGAACAGCCGCAGCCGCTCCACCGGGAAGTCGCGCTCGGCCAGCACCTTGCGCATGACACCGCCGACCTGGCCGGTGGCTCCGACGATTCCGATCCTCATCCGGTCTCTCCGATCAGTGCGTACGTACGGTCCCGAGTATCCCCCGATGCGGCGAGTGCCCGGAGTGCCGTCTCGAGCGACGGTCGCCCGGCGGGCAGCAGCGGCAGCCGCACGTCGGGGGTCGGGATGCGTCCCTGGGCGTGCAGCACCGCCTTGATCACCGTGGGGTTCGGCTCGGCGAAGCAGGCGGCGGCGAGCCTCGCGAGCGCATGCCCGCGCTCCGCGTCGTGGAAACGGGCCTCCTCCACCCACCGCTCGGTGGCCAGGTGCGCGGACGCCGCGATCGCCCCCCGCGCGCCCAGGGCGAGCAGCGCCGGCGCGAACACGTCGTCCCCGGCGTACAGCGGCACCTCCCCCACCAGCAGCACGGTGTCCTGGTCGATGCCGCCGACGGCGTGCTTGAAGCCCGCGACCCCGTCGATCGCGGCGACCCTGCGCACCGTGTCCGCGGTGAGGGCGAGCCCGGTGCGGTAGGGGATGTTGTAGACGACCAGCGGCACCGCGGACGCCCGCGCCAGGGCCTCGAAGTGCGCGACGACCCCTTCCTGCGAAGGCCTGACGTACGACGGCACGGACACGAGCGCGGCGTCCGCGTCCAGCCCCGCGAGTTCCGCCGCGGCCCTGCGCGTGTCCGTCCCCCCGGCGCCCACGGTGTACCGCAGCCCCCGCTCGCGGCACACCCGCCCCACGGTCTCCCGGACGACCGCCTTCTCGGCCTCGTCCAGCATCGCCGCCTCGGCGGTCGTCCCCAGCGCCACCAGCCCGGCGACACCCCCGTCGGCCACCTCGTGCGCCAGCCGCCCCAGCGCGCCGGCGTCCACGCGGCCGGCCTCGTCGAAGGGCGTGATGAGCGGTACGTGAATACCCATGCCATCGAGCGTGGGCCCACGGCACCCTCAAGGTCCAGTTAATAGTCCTTCATCCCACCGGTAAGCAGCACTGCACGGAGCCACATCCCCTACCCTCAGGCCCCATGAGAGACGACCGGTACGAGATCTCCGCCGACCCCGCCCGCATAGACGCCGCCCTGGTCCACCACTGGCTCTCCACCGACGCCTACTGGGCCCTCGGCCGCCCCCGCGCCGTCCAGGACGCCGCGATCGCCGCCTCCCTCAACTTCGGCGCGTACGACAAGGAGACCGGCACCCAGGTCGCCTGCGCCCGCGTCGTCACCGACCACGCCACCTTCGCCTGGCTCTGCGACGTCTACGTGACCCCCGCCGCCCGCGGCCACGGCCTCGCCACGGCCCTGGCGACCGCTGCCCGCGACCACCTGGAGGGCCTGGGCGTGCGGCGCGTGCTCCTCGCGACGCACGACGCCCACGGGGTGTACACGAAGGTGGGGTTCCAGCCGCTGGAGGTGCCGGGGCACTGGATGTCACTGGTGATGTGAGCCAGGCACCGAGGTCGTGGGCGTCAGACCGATTCGGCGATGGTGTTCCACAGGGAGTCGAACCACTGCTGGCACTCGGCCCGTTGCTCGGGCCCCTGGGGGTACAGCCGCGCCCCCAGGCCCAGGACGTCGTAGATCTGGGCGGTCTCGCCGTCCGGGAGGTCCACGGTGTTCGCCTCGACCTTGTAGAAGCCCATGAGCCCCTGATGCCCATTGAGCAGGTAATACTTGGCCACCGGCGTGATGGGGAGAGTCCGGACGTCGACGGCCACGTCGATCCCCCGTCTGCCCAGGTCCTCCAGCAGGTTGCGCAGGGCGAACGCGTGGCGCTCGATCAACTCGGACAGCCGGTCAAGCGGCCGGGCGTCCTCCGGCTCCCCCACGATCCGGGGGATCGCCAAGTGCGCTCCGGGGCGGGCGAGCAGGAACCGGACCCGGATCGACGACGGCCGGAGCTCCCCCCTGAGGATCCGGCGCGCCTGCGGCACGAGGGCCGCGTTGAGCGACTCGGCGGTCAGGCAGTACGCGTCGATCGTGATGTGCTCCGCCTCGAACGCGTCCGCGATGGCATCGTCCAGTTCGATGCTGCCGGCCTCCGCCGCCTGCCGGTCGCCGTGTGTCTCGCCGACGACGTCGCGCCAGTCCCGGACGAAGACTCCAACGCCCTGGATCGTCTCCAGGTAGCCCCGGCTCACAAGCTCCTTGAGCGCCCTCTGGAGCGTGGCACGGGAGACAGCGAAGCGGGCCACCAGCTCCGCATGCGTGGGTAGTTGCGAGCCCGCCGCTATGTCGCCGCTCTCGATCTCATGACGCAACGCATCGGCCACACGCTCGTACTCGCGCCTGGACCCACCGGCAGTCGGGTCGTTGCTCACCCTCAGACTGTAGCGCCGCGCTTCAGCCCGATTGGCTCGTTGTGCTGAGCCTCAGGTACCGCGGGTTCAAAGGACGGAATCATGTCGAGCCGAGGCTCCGAGCCCACCCCGCCTGCCGTCGTCACGTCATCCACCTTCCGGGCCCGGGCTCCGTACTCCTCCAGCCAGTGGAGGAGTTCCTTCTCGATCCGCTCGGGAGTGGCAACCGTCCGCAGCCCCACGTGGCGTAGGCCCGTGCCGTCCTCTCCGCGCCGGGCACGGGTGAGCGCCGCAGCGATGGATGCCACGGCATGCGTCACCACCTCACGCTGTCCCGGCCCGTCCTCGGGGGCCCAACTGGCCGCCATCGCCCCGCGCATCACATCCGTATAGACGGACTGGACTCGCTTGTACGCGAGGTAACGGGGAAGATCACCCTCCACCGCGTCCGACGCCCCCGGCAAACTCTTCCCCACAACCTTTCGCCAGCCCCGGACCATCTGCCGTGCCTGCCGGCGGGGGTAGCGCATCAGGTGAAGGTGCGTGGCGAGGTCGTAGAGCGGGTCACCGATGCGGGCGAGCTCCCAGTCGATCGTCCACAGTTCCCGGTCGCCGTCGACCACGAGGTTTTCGCGGTGCAGGTCACCGTGCAGGAGGGCGAACGGGCGCCTGGTGAGGTTTCCCAATGCGTCGGGGAGTGTTTCCAAGAGGCCATCGGGGATCGCCAGTGCATCAAAAAGCGGATCGAGTACCGTCCTTCTCTTGTCAAACACCCCGCGAGTGTGGCCGATCAGGTTTCCCAGGAAACTCGTGCTGTCGTTACCGTTGAAAGGGAGATGCCCCGGCTCGTTCCCGCAGACGCGATCCGCGCGGACACGCGACGCGTCGACCGACACCAAGGAACCGAAGAATTGGATCAATCTTCTTCTGTAGCGCCGGGGAACCGACCTTCCGGGAGATGTCAGATCTCCGAGAGTCCGGCCTTCGATGAATTCGACAAAAGTCACTCCGGCGGGAACGTCCACGAGCTCACTCACGTCGACGACCTTGGGAATGCGCGGAATTCGACCGCCCAATTCCAGGACAAGTTGCTCCTCCGACGCGAAGCACCTGTGGTCGTACCAGACGGCGTGTTCCCGGGGTTCGCGCAGCTTCAGCCACCTGAACTTGTCACCGAGCGGTGTGCCGGGGATCAGGCGGACGGCATATGCCTCGTGATGGTGCCCTTTGAGTGGGCCTACCACCTCGGTGGCGATTCGCGACGCGAACTCGTAGGTAGGGCTGGTCACCGGATTCCTCGAGGATCAGAAAAAGGAAGCGTATCCCTCCCTCGACCCGCATGGGGCTGAACTCCACCGCATCTTTATTCATTTTTGAGCCCTCCAACCCCACTGAGCTATGCAAACCGCACGTCGCGCGAGGCGAGACGCCGCATAAATATTCCACCCCGAGCTAGCCCGAACGATGGAACCCATCGAAATGGGTGAACCGGGACTTCCCGCACGGAACGACTGCGGTCAGTGGGTCTCGCCACTCGCCGAGTGCGTCCGGCATCGCCCATGGACTTCGCCCCACTCCGTCCGGATCTCGTCCAGACGCTCGACGATCGTCCCGGGGAAGACGTGGCGCAGTTCCTGGTTGTCGTCAACGTGAGGGTTCTCGAAACCGAGGAACCGCACGTCCGCGCTGTTCGCGGCCAGCACGTCCGCGGGCGAATCACCGATCAACAGGCAGCGCTCGGGGCGGACCAGTCGAAGGCCCCCGATCGCACGCTCGATGCATGCGGGGTCGGGCTTCAGCAACAGCGGGTGCCCTTCGGCCATGTTCCGCCGGCCGTACACATGCCTGCCGAACAACGGACCCAGACCGCAGTTGGCCAGGCAGGCCCGAACTGCTTCCTCGGAATTGTTCGTGGTTATGGCGACCGGTATTCCATCATCCTTGATGGCTTCCACCAGCGCCTGGGCACCAGTCGTCATCACCGGATCCTCGGCGCACCCCTCCTCCAGCGACGTGAGTTTGCCTTCGAGGTGAGCGACGTCCGCGAAGTCCGGCCACGTGCGTGCCGCCTCGCGGAGGATATCTATGGGGCTGTGCTCCTTTTCGGGACGTACGGTCGGCAGCTTCTTGTCTTTGATGAATTCGTACAATTGCTCCGCGACCCAGTCCGCCCCCTTCGGCGCGAAAAGGTGGCAGAGTGGGCCGTCGAAGTCGAACAGCACTCCCTCGAGGCCGGCCAGCAGGGCCCGGAGGCCGCTTTTCCTCGGCCACTCGCGATCAGAAGTCACCCAGTGAGTTTGAGTGCCCGCAGGGGACTTGACCAGAGGGCCGTGACGACGACACCGCTTCGGCGACTCACGGCAACAAACCCATCACGTCCTGCATCCGCGAAACGACCCACTTGGCATTTGCCTTCGTCATCTCACGTCCCTTGCGTGCACTCTTCGCATAGCCGACAAAATTGACGTCGGCTCGTCGTGAAGCCTCGGCGTCCCGCCAGGAATCCCCCACGAACAGGCAGTGTTCGGGCTTCGCGCCGAGCCGTTTCACCGCTTCTCGCAGCATGAAGGCATCGGGCTTCATGAGCCGGGCATCATCGGGGCGGCCGATGATCGGCCCGTCGAACAACTCCAGCAGGTGCGTCGCGAGGAGGACGTTGCGAATCGCCTCGTATCCGTTGTTGCTGACCACTCCGAGGTGGAGGCCCCGGGCTCGCAGGCCGCGGACGAGGTCCACCGCACCAGGCGTGATCGTCGCGGATGCGGCCGCCACGACCTCCTCCTTCGCCAGGAGGGAGTTCAATTCGGCGCTCACCTCGTGCGCGTTGCGGCCGGGCCCCGTGGCGATCGCCCACAGCAGCCCGTGCGGATCATCCGTGCCGGCCAGTTCGGACGGGAGCAGCGACATGTCGCCGAGCCGGTCCTTGAGCCGCGAGGCGGCGACGGAGGCGGGATGCCCGGCGAAGAGCCGGCAGATCGGGCCATCGAAGTCCAGCAGGACGCATTCGATGCCGACGGATGTCAGGCGGGCTTGGCTAGCCTCGTCCACAGAGAGTCGAACCACTCCTGAGAGAGTTCCACACGTTCCCGTGGCTGCGGGTAAAGCTTGGCCCCGACACCCAGGACGTCATGGATTTTGATGGTCGCATCGTCGACGTTGATGACGTTGTCCGTGACGACGTACATGCCGTCGAGGGCCAGGTCTCCATTGATCAGGTAGAGCTTGTGCAGAGGTGTGACCGGAACCAGGCGTACCTCGACCTTCACCTCGGGTACGGCGCCCTGACCGGCCAGGTTCTCCAGGTTCCTCAGGGCTCGGGTGTGGGCCGCGGACAGATCTGTGAGCCGCGCCATGGGGCGCTCGTCGTCGGGGTCCTCGACGTTGCGCGGAACGGCCAGCCGTACGTCGGTGCGCGGCAGCAGCAGGCGCAGGTGGATCGAGCCCGGCCGGATTTCGCCGCGGATGATCCGTTTGACCTGCGGCACGATGGCCGCGTTGAGCGACTCGGCCGTCAGGCAGTACGCATCGATCGTGACGTGCTCCGCCTCGAAAGCCCCCGCGATGGCGTCGTCCAGTTCCACGCTGCCGGCTTCCACCGTCGCCGTGGCGGTCCCGTTGGCATGGGCAGCAACGGCGGACTTACGCCAGTCGCGCGCGAAGACCCCCTTGCCCTGGGCCGACTCCACGTAGCCCTTGCCCTCGAGCGCCTTGATCGCCTTCTGGACGGTGGCGCGGGAGACGTCGAAGCGATCCACCAGCTCGGCATGCGTGGGGAGTTGTTCACCCGTGGCGATGTCGCCGCCCTCGATTTCGTGACGCAACGCATCGGCCACACGCTCGTACTCGCGCCTGGGCCCACCGGCAGTGCGGTCGTTGCTCACGTGACCCACACTACAGCTTCACGCCAGGCAAGTGGAGTTGACTGCATGGAGTTTAGTGATCTGCAGTCAGCGGCAACATGACCGTAGAGGAATGCAGTCAACTGGTCCAGCCGCCAGTCAAGTTGGACCAGTTGACGCCATCGGGGGCCGCAGCCTCTCCGTCCCGACGACGCGCCGGGGATGACCGCGGCTGAGAGTGCAGCGCCACGCCGCTTCGCACGTGTCAGCAGCACCACGCTTCCGCTCAGCCACATGCCGACCCACGGGTCAAATCTGCCCCCTCCGCGCTCTCCGCGCGGAGGGATCGATCCCACGCGCCTCGAAGGAGTGAATCGCTATGCCAGCTATCGCTCTGTGTGCCTTCGCGTTCGAGCAGCTCGTCCAGTGGCGGTACGGCGCGGCCGGCGCCTTCGCCGTCGGACTGTTCACGGTGGGCCACAAGGCCCGGAACACGACGTTCACGTGCGTCGGACTCGCGGTGATCGCGCTGCTCCTGGCCCAGTAGGGCCAGGGCGGCAGCGGGCCCGTGCCTTGCGGTCGGCCACCTGGGAAGGGGGTGGTGGGTCATGCTGTGGAGCCATGTGACAACGGCACTGCTGGAGCAGTACCTGGCGTGGCAGTACGGGCCGTTGATGGGGCTGGGCGTACTGCTGGTGGGTGCCGGGTTCAAGGCCCGTTCCAGCTATGCGATGTGCGTCGGCGGGGTACTCGTCCTCCTGGTGCTGGTGTCCTACGGACACCACTGACAACGGCTAGAACGTGTCGATCGGCCACGGCCTGCGCGCGGTGCGGAACAGGGCGTCGAGGCGGGCCACGCCGCCCGGACGGGATTCCGCGGCGCCGCCGGTGATGGTCAGGCGGGCCGCGGACTCGTCGCCGAGGTAGAGGGAGGCGAGGGCGGCGGCGGTGAGGGTGACGTCCGGGGCGGCGGAGGGGGCCGCCTCGGCGGTGGCGGTGCCGTCGGCGGCGGCTTCGAGGCGGAAGCGGCCGGCGGCGTGGCCGTCGGGGTCGGCGACGTCGAGGACGACGGAGCCCGGGGCCGCGTAGGTGCGGGCGGACAGTGCGCGGGGGACGTCCAGCAGGCGCAGCCACAGGAAGTCGCTGGTGGAGTGGACGTGGGCGGCGCGCGGGTCACCGAGCAGCAACGGCAGGACGTCGTCAGGGCCGCGGAAACCGGTGCGTACGGTGGCGACCCAGTCGATGGCGAGCAGGTAGCGCCACAGGGCGCGTTCGGCCTCGGGGGTGGCGGCGAGCAACTCCCGCACGGTGAGCGGGACCTTCGGGAACATCCCGTGCCAGGTGTCCTCGGCCGTGTACGCGGCCAGGCCGTCGACGCGCCCGGAGGCGTCGCGGTAGAGGACGAAGATCGGTTCCTTCCAAGGGAAGGCAGGGTTGACCACCGTCCCCGTGGCGTACTCCCAGAAGCGCTCGGTGCGGTTGATCGCGCCGGGATGGCGCAGTCGCACCCGGTCGTGCAGCTGGGGGCCGAGCTTGAGGACCTCGGACGGGTCCGCCAGGTCGATGCGGCCGCTGTCGGACGGCGCTCCCTGGGGGCGGCCCGCACGGGCGGTGTCGACCTCCCACTCGGTGACCCCCGCGGCGGGGCCGAAGCCGAAGCGGCCGTAGATCCGGTACTCGGCGGCGACGAGGATCGCGACCGGCTCGCCGCGGCGCACGGAGGCGTCGAGTTCCGCGGCCATCATGCGGGAGGCGAGGCCGCGGCGGCGGTGCGTGGCGGTGACGGAGACGTTGGTGATCGCCGAGGCGGGCAGCACCGCGCCGCCGGGCACGGTGAGTTCACGGGGCATGCTGCGGAAGGTGGCCACGCAGCGGCCCTCGTCGAACGCGCCCTGGGTGCGGTCCAGGTCCGTCTGGGAGCGGCGGAGGGCGATCTCCTCCTCGGTCACCGACGGCGGCCGGTGGAAGCCGGTGTTGACGGCGCGCAGCCAGCCGGGGAAGTCGGACTCGCCGATCGTACGGACCTCAAGGCTCATGCCCCGCACGGTAGGCGGACCCGCGGCCCGGTCGCATCCCGTTTTCGCCGCGTCGCCGTCAGTCCCCCGCCAGCAGGTCCTCGACCCGGGCCTCGCCCTCGCGGTAGCGGCGGGCGATCTCGGTGCTGCAGCCGTCGACCGTCCGCTGCAGGGACTGCCGGCAGCGGGAGACCTGCTGCTCGTGCCGGACCAGCCGGCCCATCGCGTCGTGGAGTTCCTGGTCGGTGCGGGCCTCGAGGTCGGAGAGCTGGACCTCGGCGAGCATCTCCTCGGCGAGCTGCCGGTAGCGCTCGCTGTGCGGGGTGCCCAGGGTGACGTGGCGGGCGGAGGTGCGGTGCCGGGACGGGGTGTCGGTGAGGATCTCGGAGAGCCGGTCGAGCACGGGGGCGTCCGGGGCGGTGCGCCGGGCGAGTTCGGCGCGGAGGATGTCGATCCGGCCCTGGAGGAGCCGCCGCAGGTAGGAGAGGTCGGCCTCCTCCAGCTGGGCCTCGCGGCGCGCGGTGCGCAGCCCTTCGAGGGTGAGGTCGGCGAAGTCGGGCTGGGGGGTACCGGCGGTGAGGGGGGAGCGCGGGCCCGGTGCCTTGAGCATGCGATCGCCTTCCGCCGTGCCGGTCGTGATGCTGTGCTTCATCGCTGTCCGTCCCCTCGTCCCCCACGTCGGGCAGATCTCGATCGTGCCACCGAGTAACTGCGTCGCGCAGGCACCTGCACCCGAACGGCGGCTCCGGACAGTTGTGCGTGAGTCCAAGCGGGCGTACGGCCCGGGTGCCGCGCGCCCCCACCGACCCGGGACAATGGCGACATGCGTGCGGTGGCCCAGCGGGTGAGCGAAGCGAGTGTCGTGGTGGACGGCGAGACGGTCGGCGAGATCGTCGGTCCCGGCCTGTGCGTGCTGGTGGGGGTGACGCACGACGACACCGCGGAGAAGGCGGCCCAGCTGGCGCGGAAGCTGTGGGGGCTGCGCATCCTGCCCGGGGAGAAGTCCTGCTCGGACATGGCCGCGCCGCTGCTCGTGATCTCCCAGTTCACCCTCTACGGTGACGCCCGCAAGGGGCGCCGCCCCACCTGGAACGCGGCGGCGCCCGGGCCGGTCGCCGAGCCGCTGGTGGACGAAGTGGTGGCACAACTGCGGGCGCTGGGTGCGCACGTGGAGACGGGCCGCTTCGGAGCGGAGATGAAGGTCTCGCTCACGAACGACGGCCCGTTCACGGTCGTGCTGGAGATGTGAGGCGCGTCCCTCAGGGCTCGACGACCGTCTCCTGGTTCGCCGCCGTCCCGTCCGCGAGCAGCACCGCGTCCACCGGGGTGTTGCGCTTGATCACGGCGAGGGCGATCGGGCCGAGTTCCCAGTGCCGGGCGGAGGAGGTGACGGTGCCGACCGGGCGGCCGTCCGGTCCGTCCGCGGCGAGCCGTACGGGCGCGCCGTGGCCGGGCAGCTTGACCTCGCTGCCGTCCAGGTGGAGGAAGACCAGGCGGCGCGGCGGCCGGCCGAGGTTGTGCACCCGGGCGACGGTCTCCTGGCCGCGGTAGCAGCCCTTGTCCAGGTGGACGGCGGTGTCCAGCCAGCCCAGCTCGTGCGGGATGGTGCGGTGGTCGGTCTCCAGACCGAGCCGCGGCCGGTGCCCTTCGATCCGCAGGGCCTCCAGGGCCAGCACGCCGACGGGGGTGCCGACCTGCCGGGCGAAGGCCTCCAGTTCGCCGCGCGGCACGAACACGTCGCGGCCGTAGGGGACCTCGCGCACCGGCCAGTCCCCGGGGACGGCGGCGATGCTGCCCGCCGGCAGGTGCACGACGGCGTATTCGCCGGTCCGGTCCGAGACGTCGACCTGGTAGAAGAACTTCATGCTCTCCAGATACGCGATCAGCTCGGCCTGCGTGCCGGGCTCGACGTGCATCCAGGTGGCCGTGCCGTCGTCGACGAGGTAGAGGGCGTGCTCGATGTGGCCGTGGGCGGAGAGGACCAGCGCCTCGGTGGCCCGGCCGGGCGGGAGGTCGCTGACGTGCTGGGTGAGCAGCAGGTGGAGCCACGCGAGGCGGTCCTGGCCGGTGACGGCGACGACGCCACGGTGGGAGAGGTCGACGAATCCGTTGCCGTCCGCCAGGGCGCGCTGCTCGCGGAAGAGGTCTCCGTAGTGCGCGGCGACTCCCTCGTCGGGGCCTTCCGCGGGAACGGCGCCGGGGAGCGACAGCAGGGGACTGGTCGTTGTTTGTCGCTGCATGCCCACCAGCCTACGTCCGGTTACTTGAACCCTCAGGCGTTCGGGGCCTCCCCGCGCAGTCCGCGCACCGGCCGAAGATCGCGAAGTGCTTCATGTCGGTCTCGAAGCCGTACGTCTCGCGCAGCCGCGCGGTCAGCGGCTCGGCGACGGACACGTCGGCCTCGATGACCGACTCGCAGTCCCGGCAGACCAGGTGCATGTGGTGGTGCCGGTCGGCGAGGTGGTAGGTGGGAGCGCCGTGCCCGAGGTGGGCGTGGCTGACCAGGCCCAGTTCCTCCAGGAGCTCCAGGGTGCGGTAGACCGTGGAGATGTTGACGCCCGAGGCGGTCCTGCGCACCTCGGTCAGGATGTCGTCCGGCGTCGCGTGCTCCAGCGTGTCGACCGCCTCCAGGACAAGCTGCCGCTGCGGCGTCAGCCGGTAGCCGCGCTGCCTCAGGTCGCTCTTCCAGTCCGTGGTGACCACGAGGACAGTCTAGGCAAGGGAAAGGGGGATCACGGAGTCGTGATCCCCCTCGGGGGTCGCGCGGGGCCCGCGGGGCGGCTCAGCGGAAGAAGGCGATGCCGTCGTCCGGGAGGTCCTTGAGGTCCTTCGCCCACTCGCTGGGGTTGACGACCTTCTTCAGGTGCGCCGACATGTAGGGGCGCAGCGGCACCTCGGGGGTGGCCTTCTCGCCCACCCACATCAGGTCGCTCTTGACGTAGCCGTACAGGCGCTTGCCGCCGCTGTACGGGGGCGCGTCGCCGAGCCGGGCCACGGCGTCGGTGACCAGGTCGATCTGCGGCTTGCCCTCGGCGAGCTCGCCGTACCAGATCTCGATCACGCCGTCGTCGCGGGTCATGGTGATCTCGACCTTGCGGTCCTCGTCGATCCGCCAGAAGCCCGACTCGCTCTCCAGCGGCTTCACCGGCTTGCCCTCGGCGTCCAGCACCCAGGACTTGGAGGTGTACTCCAGGAACGGCCGCCCGTCGTGGCTGAAGATCACTTCCTGCCCGAAGTTGCACTTCTCGGCGCCGGGGAAGTCGAAGACGCCCGCGCCCTCCCAGGTGCCCAGGAGGAAGGCGAGCGGGACCAGGTCGGGATGCAGGTCGGAGGGGATCTCGATCATGTTCAGCGCTGTCCCTGGTAGAGCTTCTTCACGGCCAGAGCGGAGAACGCGATGACGCCAAGGCAGACCAGGACGAGCAGGGTGTCGAAGAAGAACTCAATGGCGCTCACGAGCGTGCTCCTCGGGCAGGCGCGGACGGTCGGCGGCCCGGTGGGCCAGCTACGAGTCTAGTGGGCGGGTGCGGGCGCGGCCGCGTGAGGTCCGCCCCACGCGCCGCGCCCGCCCCCGATGTCCCGGTGCCCTCGTCAGCCGAGCAGCTGCGCCTGCAGCAGCACGGCCTGGTGGAACGGGACGGCCGGCTGGGTCCCGGCCTTGGAGAGCACGACCATGGCCACGACGTCGCCGGACTGGACGTAGCCGTACCGGACGTGCTCGGCGCCGCGCGGCTTGTCCTCGTCGTAGAGGGACAGGTGCAGGTCGGAGTCGTCGAGCGACGTCGAATCCCAGTCCGTGTCGTAGTCGGCCGCCTCGGCCTTGGCGAGGGTGCCGTCGTCGATGAGCGCGTCCTTGACGTCGCTCGAGTACCCCCAGGTCGCGAACTGCAGCAGGTAGACCTCCGCGCGGGTGCCGTCGCCCATGGTCCAGGCGCGGGCGGCGATGTGCCGGAGGGTGTTCTGCTCGAGCTTCCCGGTCAGCTTCTTGCGGTCGTCCTCGCGGAAGACCTCCAGGAAGTCGCGGGTCGGCAGCCACCCCGTGGCGCCCGGGAAGGTCTTGTCGACCTTGGCCCCGGCGGGCGCCGGCAGCAGCAGGGTGCGGATGTCCGCGTAGTGCCGGCGGGGCGGGTTGTGGTCCCCGTCCAGCGGCCGGGGCGCCCCGGCCGGCAGCTTGGGCAGCTTCAGGGCGGGGTAGGTCCACCGGCCGTCGTCCGGGGTCCGCAGACCCGGGATCTCGGTCCGCTCGGGCTGCGTGACGGCGTACGCCGCGGCCCCGCCGAGGGCCGCGAACGCCACGACGGCGGCGGTCCACCGCACGGCGGCGCGCAGCCCCCTGCGCTCCCGCAGCCGCTTCCGCGGGCGGGGTGCGGCAGGCTCCGCGGAGACCACCTCGGAGACCGCCTCGGCGGGCACGGGCTCCACCGGGGCGTCCGCCGCGGAGGTGGCGTCCACCGGCGAGGGCTGCACCGGGGCGTTCTCCGTCGACGCGGGCTCCGTCGTGGCTTCGGCGACGACGGGCCCGGCGGCCTCCGCAGGCACGGCCTCCGCCGCGTCGTCCCCGGAGGGAGCCGCCGCGGGGGCGGCGTCCGTGAGGGTCTCCTCCGCCGGGGCGGCGGCCTGCGCGGGGATCGTCACGTCGTCGCTCTGGGTCTGCTCGGTCATGCGGCCTCTCCCGGGTCCTGTACGCGGTCGAGCTGCTGCTTGAACAGATCCGCGGCGTCGTCCTTCTTCAGCGGCGAGGCGCCCGAGACGGACATGCGGATGGTCAGGTCGCCCTCGGTCGCCTCGCAGATCATGGCGTCGAGCTTCGCGCCGGGCTTCTTGGGCGGCAGGACGCAGCGCGCCTTGGCGTGGCCCTCGATCTTCGGCCCGTTCCTGAAGACTCCGAGCGCCTTGGTGAACTCGGTGAAGAACTCGGTGCCGGCGCGCGCCGCGCGCTTGTTCTTCATCTGGACGATCTGCGTCTCGAAGACGGCCTCGCCCGACACCTCGCGGTACGTCCGCAGACCCACGCCCTGGATGTGCAGCCCCGCCACGGCCTTGTGCAGACGGTCCCGCTGCTTCTTCGGCAGCCCGGCGAGGTCGCCCTCGAAGACGGCCACGGCCTCCTTGCCGGTGAACTCCGCGTCGTTGCCGTACTCGCCGACGTCCGGGCCCGGCAGGTACGCATCGGGCACGGGCAGCAGCAGCTTGCCGAGCGCGCCGTAGTGGCTGCCGCCGGACTGGCTGCCGTACTCGCCGGTCTTCTTCGGCTCGGGGGCCTTCCAGGTCCGCGGGCTCGCCTGCTTGCCGTCGTCCTTCTGGTGCTGCAGCACGGCGACGCCGATGCCACCGCCCGCGACGACGGCGACCAGCGCGGCCGCGATGCCCAGGGCGAGGCCACGGCGGCCGCGGCGGGGCGCGGGGGCGGCCTCCGGCCCGGTGGTCCCGTCCGCGGGCGGAAGCCCGGCGAGCGGTGCCGGCTGGGCCTCGGGCCCGGCCGACTGGCCCTCCGGCTGGTCCGGCTGCGGCTCGGGCCGGGCCGCCGGGGCCTCGGGCTGCGGCTGCTGCGGCTCCGCCGGGACAGGGGTGTTCTCGTCGCTCACAGCCGCTCCCACTGCCGCTCGGCCAGGGACATGATGGTGGACTTCTTGATCGGCCGGTCCGAGTGCACCCAGATGTCCATCATGACCGTGCCCTTGCGGGCCAGGGCGCGCGCCGTGTACATGGGCAGGTAGCCCGCCTTCGTCCAGGGCTTGGAGTACACCCACGCCCTGCCGTCGAAGGCGCCGGGGATGGCCGTCCCCTTGTTGCCCGCGTACTTCTTCCCGGCCATGTAGCCCTGCTGACCCGCGAGCATCTCGTCGGTGTAGGTGTCCGCCTCGTCGCGGAACTGGATCAGGTGGACCTCGGTGGTGACGGACGTGGCGTAGCCACCGGTCCGCCAGATGGAGACGGCCGCCCTCCGGAAGTCGTTGCTGTTCAGCTCGCTGAACATGCTGTCCGGTTCCTCGTAGGTGTCGGCGTAGTCGTACAGCGAGAGCCAGTGGTCCTCGCCGAACGTGCCGTCGAGGTCCTTGGCGCCCTTCGGCTTCTTCACCAGCAGCTTGCGCAGGTCCCCGTCGTACTTGGGCAGCGTGTCCTCGGCCGCCGCGAGCGGCTTCGCCGCGGGGGCGGCGCCCTTGGGCTGCGGGAGCTTCGGCTGGGCGAGCGGGGGGAGCGGCGTCTCGGGGCGGTCGTACTGGATCTGGTACCCGGCGCCGGCGCCCGCGAGGACGCCGAGGACCGCCGCGCAGGCGATCAGCAGGGTGGTCCGGCCACGTCTGCGCGGCGGGCGGACGGGGGGCCCGTCCGGAACAGGGGCGTCCTGTTCCGGTACGGGGGTGTCCTGGGACAAAGGGTTCTCCACTGGTGTGTCCGTGGTTGGGTGCGGCCGGCGCGCGGACCGGCCGGTGACTTCGGTGTGCGGCTCAGCGGCCGGTCTTCAGGCGCCGGTACTGCTGGTCGAGGAGCCGGGCGAGCAGGGCCTTGCCGGGGGTCTTCGCCCCGGTGACCGAGAGGGTGACGTGCACGTCGCCCTGGTGGGACAGGACGATCACCGAGCCGGTGCTCTCGGCGGAGGAGGACGACAGCCGGTAGGCCTTGGCGGGGCTGCCCGACGCGGGGAGCGTGAGCCGCGTGCCCTGGTAGTAGAAGGCGTTGTAGTAGCCGGTGGCGGAGCCGGCGCTCGCGAAGCGGACGAGCTGCGCGGAGACCTCGTACTCGCCGTCGCCGGTGAGGTAGGTCCGCTGGGCCGCCGCCTTGAAGCCGTAGGTGGCCAGGGCCTGCTTCACCTCGGCGGAGTCGGCGACCTCGGAACGGGAGAGCTCGGTGCCCTCCTCGTCGCCGTAGACCTCGGCGTCCGCCGGCGGGACGAGCAGGAAGTAGCGCAGGTCGCCGCGGTGCTTCCCGTCGTCCACGGAGCCCTTGAGGGTGCCGGCGGGCGAGGGCGTCGCTGTCGCTCGGCGGCTCGGGGACGCCGTCGGGGACGGCGTCGCGGGGTCCGCCGTCTCCGGACCCCGGCTGCTCGGCTCGGCCCCGCCCGGCGACGCGGACGCGGACGACGACGAAGAGGAGCCGAACGCCACGACGGCCCCCGCAGTCAATGTCGCGAGCACAACAAGTCCGACGATCGTGGCGATCACGACGCCGGTACGCGAATCGGTACGCGCTTCCACAAGCCCCCCCGGGCAGAAATCCGCGGCCGGCGCGCTGATCGCACCTACGCGGCGAACGCATTATGCCGAGCGCTGGTAAACGCTCCCAGTGTTTTTCCTGTGAGACGGGCCACCCTAGGGTATGACCATGGCGAAGAAGCTCGTGATCAAGGTAACCGCAGGTGCGGACGCTCCCGAACGCTGCTCCCAGGCGTTCACGGTGGCGGCGGTGGCGGTCGCCAGCGGCGTCGAGGTGTCGCTCTGGCTGACCGGCGAGTCCTCGTGGTTCGCGCTGCCGGGACGGGCCGCGGAGTTCGAGCTGCCGCACGCCGCGCCGCTGCCCGAGCTGATCGAGGGGATCCTGGCGGGCGGCCGGATCACGCTGTGCACGCAGTGCGCGGCGCGCCGGGACATCACGGAGAAGGACGTGCTGGAGGGCATCCGGATCGCCGGTGCGCAGGTCTTCGTCAGCGAGGCCATGGCCGACGGCACGCAGGCGCTCGTCTACTGAGCCGCCGGGCCGGGTGCAACTCGGCGGGGCGCGCGGGCGCGGCTCCCCCGGGCGTCAGCGCTGGTCGCGGTGGTCGTCGCGGCGGTCCAGCTCGCGCCACCACTCGTCGGACTTGGGGTCGCCGGTCTCGTCCCACCAGTGTTCGTCCGGGCCCCTGCGGTTCGCCACGACGGCGGCGATCGGCGGGATGACCATGGCCACCACGCACATCCCGACGGCCACCGGCACCGACCACAGGCGCACGAGGCTCCACGCCAGGACGAAGAGCAGCACGCAACTGCCCATCATGGCGTAATACCAGCGACGACGCCGCCTCGTGGACACCCTTCCACGGTACGACCCGAAGGGCCGCACTCCCACTCGGTGGCCCGGTGGGATTGCGGCCCTTCTCCGCCCGCGCGGTCGCCGGGTCAGACGGCGATGGCGACCTCGGTGAGGTCGCCCTGCCGGGCCACGACGGAACGGTCCACCGTCGCGCCCGGCACGAGGGCGCGCAGCGTCCACGAGCCCGGGGCCGCGAAGAAGCGGAACTGGCCGGTCGCCGAGGTCGGGACCTCGGCCGTGAACTCGCCGCCGCCGTCCAGCAGCCGGACGTAGCCGGTCACCGGCTCGCCGTCGCGGGTCACGGAACCCTGGATGATCGTCTCGGTCGCCACGTCGATGCCGGCCAGGTCCGGGCCGCCGGTCTTCGCTCCACACATGGTGCTGTTCCTCCGGGTCGGGGGTCTGGGGGCTTACTTGGCGGCGCCGAGCTCGATCGGCACGCCGACGAGGGAGCCGTACTCGGTCCAGGAACCGTCGTAGTTCTTGACGTTGGGCTGGCCGAGCAGCTCGTGCAGCACGAACCAGGTGTGCGCGGAGCGCTCGCCGATGCGGCAGTAGGCGATGGTGTCCCTGGCCAGGTCCACGCCCTCGCCCTCGTACAGCTCCTTCAGCTCGTCGTCCGACTTGAAGGTGCCGTCGTCGTTGGCCGACTTCGACCACGGGATGTTGCGGGCGGTCGGGACGTGGCCCGGGCGCTGCGACTGCTCCTGCGGCAGGTGCGCCGGGGCGAGCAGCTTGCCGGAGAACTCGTCGGGCGAGCGGACGTCGACGAGGTTGAGGCTGCCGATGGCGGCGATCACGTCGTCGCGGAAGGCGCGGATCGAGGCGTCCTGGGCCTGGGCCGTGTACTGCGTGGCCGGGCGGACGGGCACCTCGGAGCCGTCGACCAGGTCGCGGGAGTCCAGCTCCCACTTCTTGCGGCCGCCGTCGAGGAGCTTGACGTCCTGGTGGCCGTAGAGCTTGAAGTACCAGTAGGCGTAGGACGCGAACCAGTTGTTGTTGCCGCCGTAGAGCACGACGGTGTCGTCGTTGGCGATGCCCTTCTCCGACAGCAGCTTCTCGAAGCCGGCCTGGTCGACGAAGTCACGGCGCACCGGGTCCTGGAGGTCGGTCTTCCAGTCGATCCGGACGGCGTTCTTGATGTGGTTCTTGTCGTACGCCGACGTGTCCTCGTCGACCTCGACGATGACCACCTTCGGGTCGTCGATCCGGGCCTGGACCCAGTCGGCGTCCACCAGGACGTCACTGCGGCTCATTGCTGTTCTCCTCCGGGGCAGTTGCGGATGTCTCGGCGCACGGACGGGTGCGCACAGGTGCCGGGCTGCGCTGCACGGGCGCGTCGCGGCTTTTGCGCGGGGAAGGGCGGGGCCGCGTGCGGCGCCGGAAGACGGCGCGGGGGCCCCTACGGGATGCGACAGAGCATGGCGGCGACACGGCACAGGTCGACTGCCCGCCGCTTCGTGAGATCCGCCTGTCGCTTCATGGGCTCGATCGTAGGGAAGGGGACCGGCCGGTGTCACCGGCGGTCCGTATCCCGAGATAAGATTGTCCGTACTGCGAGATGAACATCAGGTGCCGGGCTGCCGCGCGGCCGCCCCGCCCCTGCCTGGTACCGCCCCGACTGCGGAGCGGACACCCTCGTCTCACTGGGCGAGAACGACCTTCTTGCCCGTCGCCGCGATGCTGATGCCGTCGGCGTTCACGCTCACCGACGTGAGCTCGATGCCCTCCGGCAGGCCCGACAGTTCGCGGGTGAAGTCGATCCGCTCGCGGACCAGCTCCTCCACGACCGGGGGAAGCGAGTCCAGGTCCGGTATCTTGCCCGCGCTCAGCTTGATGCTGTCCTTGCCGGCCAGGCTGATCCCGCTCACCACGCTGCGCTTGATCGAGCCGACCGGGGTGGAGACCTCGACCCCCACCTTGATCTGGCCCTTGCCGTCCGCCGAGGTGCCCCCGTAACCGATGGTCACGCCGCTCGGGGCGGCCTTGGCGAGGTCCTCGTAGCTGACGAGGGCGGTGCCCTCGGCGGTGTCGGCGACCGCGCTGCTGAAGCCGCTGCCCAGGTCCAGCCCGTGCAGGTCGGCCTGGAAGCGGGTGACGCGCAGCGTCTGCCCGCCGGTGCCGGCGGCCTGCACGCCGTCCGCCGTCACCGCGACGTCGTCCAGCTTCTTGGCCAGCACCTGCGTGAGGAACGGGAAACCCTTGATGTCGATCCCCGGCGGGGAGGTCAGCCCCAGCGTGGTCTGCGCCCGGTCCGCCGCCTCGGACTCCGCGAAGTGCACGGCGATCCGGTCCGCCGCGACGAACAGGCCGCCGAGGAGCACGACGAGGACGAGCAGGACCTTCAGAGCACGCATGAGACAACCCCCGAGTCGGTGTTCGGACCGACCCTAGTCGGTGTGTCAGTCCATGTGTCAGCCCAGCAGTGCCCGGGCCATGACGTAGACGCCCGGCGCCGCGGCGGTCAGCGGCAGCGCCACACCCGCCGTGAAGTGGACGAACCGGGACGGGAAGTCGTAGCTGGCCACCCGCAGGCCGATCAGCGCGCACACCCCGGCGGCCAGCGCGACCAGGGCCGCGTCGGAGGTCTCCAGCTGTCCGAGCGCGATGCCGCTGCCAGTGGCGGCGGCGAGCGCCACGACCACGGAGACGACGCCGGGCAGCGGGATCGCCCGGGCGAGCGTCGCGACGGCGACCGCGATCACCGCGGTCACCACGGCGTCGGTGCCCCGCGGGACCGCCGTGGTCGCCAGGAACCCGGTGGCCAGGATCGTGATGAGCGTCGAGGCGGTGGTCGCGGTCAGCGAGGAGAGCCGCTCCTCGGGACTGCCGCGGTGGCGCAGCTGCAGGACGAGGACGAGCAGCAGCCAGACGCCGAGGGTGCCGACGATCACGGCCGGGGCGTTGTCCGCCCCGTCGATCAGCACCGCGGCCTCGGCGGTGACGCCCGCGAGGAAGGCCAGCACGATGCCCTGCCTCGCCGGCCACATGCCGTTCAGCCGGAACCAGCCGGCCGCGGTGACCGCCTGCAGCACCACGCCCGCGGCGGCGAGCGCGGGGCGGCCCAGCAGCGCCCCGCCGGCCAGCAGCAGCGCCAGGACGGCCGTGACGAGGGCGGGCTGCATGCCGGGGGCGATGATCGGCGAGCCGGTGCGGGACGCCTGCCGGCGCCGGGCGGCGCGGCCACCGTCCGGGGGCGGCTGCGGGGCGCCCCCGACGGGCGGGAGGACGGCGGTGGCGTCGTGCGCGGGCATCGCGCCCGCGCCGCGGTCGTACCAGTCGTGGTTGTCGGTCACGTGCTCATCCTCCCGCGAACGGCGGGAGCACCTCGACGGTGCCGCCGTCGGCCAGCCGCACCCCGGTGTGGTCCCGGGTGCCGACGGGGTTCCCGTCGACCAGGAACGAACAGTTCGCCAGTACGCGGGCGAACTCGGGGCGCGACGCGTGGCGCTCGCGCGCCGCGTCCAGCGCCTCGGCGAGGGTGCCCTCCCGGTACGGCTCCTCCGCGGCGCCGGCGGCGGCCTTGGCCGCGGCCCAGTACCGGATGGTTCCGTGTGCCGCCATAGCGGTCCTTCCGTTCGCCGTGCGGGTCCTGCCGCCGTCCATGATGGCGCAGCGATGGCGCCGCGAGGTGGCCGGGCCCGGGTGTGCGGGCCCGGGTGTGCGGGCCGCGGGGTCAGCCGGGCGTGCCAGTGGGGCGGACCCGTTCGGCCGCCCACACCGCGACGCGGTGCAGGAGGGCGGGCGCCGCGGCGTTCTCGGCGTGGCCGAATCCGGGCTCGATCCACAGCTCGGCTGCGTCGCCCGCGGCGTCGGCGAGGGAGAGCGGGTGGTCGAGCGGGAAGTAGCCGTCCCGGTCGCCGTGCACGATGAGCAGCGGGGTGGGCGCGATGGACCGCACCGCCTCGACCGGGGGCACGGGCACGGGGTCCCAGTCCTTGTCGTGGATGCGCGTGTGCAGCAGCCCCCGGGAGACCAGGCGTCCGGCGGGGCGGGTGATGGCCCAGTGGACCCGGCGCATCGGCGCCGTACCCCGGTAGTACCAGCGCGCGGGCGCACTCACCGAGACCACGGCGTCAACGTGCGCCCCATCGTGCGCCGGTTTGCGCCCCGCATGCCGCAGGACGACGGAACCGCCCATGGAGAAGCCCACCGAGGCCACCGCGGGGTGGCCCAGCCGCCGTGCCCAGCGCACCGCGGCGTCCAGGTCCCAGACCTCGCGGTCGCCGACCGTGGAGCGCCCGCCCGAGCGGCCGTGCCCCCGGAAGGAGAAGGTCACCACACCGCCGACGCCGTCCACCCGCGCGAAGATCTCCGCCGCGCGACGCACGGCCGGCCGCTCCAGGGCGCCGGTGAAGCCGTGCGCGACCACGATCGCGAGCCCTCCGGGCGTCGCTCCGGGCAGGTACGCGGCGTCGATCGGCACCCGGTCCTCGGCCGTCAGCACCGCTCGCAACCCACCGGAAATGATCGACGGGACACACGACCGCGCAACCGCGGACTCACTTACCGACTCCATGTGGGCTATTCTCTTGGGTCAAGAGGATCCGGGCAGCGTCGCCCCCGGGTCCTTTCGTGCTTTCCGGGCGACCGGAGCGCACACGTCGGCGGACGCACACGTCCTCGCAGGGACCGAGGAGGGTCGCAATGGGCAAGCGGAACACGCATGACCGGACGATGAACGATGGGAGCGGCCGGTGAGCTCTCTCCTCCTCCTGACCAACGCACTCCAGCCGTCCACCGAGGTGCTCCCCGCGCTCGGACTGCTGCTGCACAATGTACGGGTGGCCCCGGCCGAGGGCCCCGCGCTGGTGGACACCCCCGGCGCCGACGTGATCCTCATCGACGGCCGCCGCGACCTGCCGCAGGTCCGCTCGCTGTGCCAGCTGCTGCGCTCCACCGGACCCGGCTGCCCGCTGGTCCTGGTGGTCACCGAGGGCGGCCTGGCGGCCGTCACCGCGGACTGGGGCATCGACGACGTCCTGCTGGACACCGCGGGGCCCGCCGAGGTCGAGGCGCGGCTGCGGCTGGCGATGGGCCGGCAGCAGATCAGCGTCGACGACAGCCCGATGGAGATCCGCAACGGGGACCTGTCGGTCGACGAGGCCACGTACAGCGCGAAGCTCAAGGGCCGGGTCCTGGACCTGACCTTCAAGGAGTTCGAGCTGCTCAAGTACCTCGCGCAGCACCCGGGCCGGGTCTTCACCCGCGCCCAGCTCCTGCAGGAGGTCTGGGGCTACGACTACTTCGGCGGCACGCGCACCGTGGACGTGCACGTACGGCGGCTGCGCGCCAAGCTCGGTCCCGAGCACGAGTCCCTGATCGGCACCGTCCGCAACGTCGGCTACCGCTTCGTCACCCCGGAGAAGGGCGAGCGGACGGCGGAGGAGCCGGCGCCGTCGCCGGCCGAGGAGGCACCCGGGCAGGGGACGGCCGTCACCGCCTCCCGGAACGGCTGATCACGCGGTGGTCACGCCTGTGGACAGACGGTGGGACGCGCGGGTGTACCCGCGTAGACTCGGCCCGTGGCAAAGGTGACGCGTGACGATGTGGCAAGGCTTGCGGGAACCTCGACCGCAGTCGTCAGCTACGTCATCAACAACGGACCCCGGCCGGTCGCACCGGCCACCCGCGAGCGTGTCCTCGCGGCGATCAAACAACTGGGCTACCGCCCCGACCGGGTGGCCCAGGCGATGGCGAGCCGTCGCACGGACCTCATAGGCCTGATCGTGCCGGACGCCCGGCAGCCGTTCTTCGCGGAGATGGCGCACGCCGTCGAGAGGGCGGCCGCCGAGCGCGGCAAGATGGTGCTGGTCGGCAACTCGGACTACCTCGACGAGCGCGAAGTGCACTACCTGCGTGCCTTCCTCGGCATGCGGGTCTCCGGGCTGATCCTCATCAGCCAGGGCCTCAGCGAGCACGCGGCGACGGAGATCGACGCCTGGGACGCGAGGGTCGTGCTGATGCACCGGCGGCCCGAGGCGATCGACGACGTCGCGGTCGTGACGGACGACGTCGGCGGCGCCCAGCTCGCCACCCGGCACCTGCTGGAGCACGGTCACGAGTTCGTGGCCTGCCTCGGCGGCACCGAGGCCACCCCGAAGTCCGGCGACCCCGTCACCGACCACGTCGAGGGCTGGCGCCGTGCGATGCAGGAGGCCGGGCGCTCCGTCGAGGGCCGCCTGTACTCCACCCCGTACAACCGCTACGACGCCTACAAGGTCGGCCTGGAGCTGCTCTCCCGGCCGGGCCGGCCGACGGCGATCGTGTGCGCCACCGACGACCAGGCCATCGGCGTGCTGCGGGCGGCCCGCGAACTGCGGATCGACGTGCCGGGCGAGCTGGCCGTGGCCGGCTTCGACGACGTCAAGGAGGCGGCGCTCACCGACCCGCCGCTGACGACGGTGGCCTCGGACCGCGAGGCGATGGCCCGTGCGGCGGTGGACCTGGTGCTGGACGACGGGCTGCGGGTCTCCGGCTCGCGGCGGGAGCGGCTGCGGCAGTTCCCGTCCCGGCTGGTCGTGCGGCGCAGCTGCGGCTGCCACTGACCGTTCCGCCGGTCGCGGCGGGCCTCCGCCCGCCGCGACCGGCGACCTGTCTACGGGCCGTGTAAGCGTAGGCCCTGACCTGGCGCTTCGTTCTTTATATCGGGCATACGGAACTCTGCCCCGGTTCTCAGGTCACGCTCAGGAAGCTCTCATGTTCGGCGAGCACAGTCATAGGCATGAACGAGAGCACCCGTCACGACGACGCCTACGACCCGCGGCAGCCGCAGCAGTCCCCCGGCGCCGGCGGGTACCCGTCCCGGCCGCCGTACGAGCCGCACGTCCCGTACGGACACCCGGCGCCCTACGCCTCGCAGCCCCAGCCCCAGCCCCAGCCGCAGCCCACGCCGATGCCGGCGCCCGCGACCGGGATCCCCAGGCAACGCAGGCGACGGCCCGTGGCCCTGGTCGCCTCCGTGGCGCTGGTGTCCGCGCTGATCGGCGGCGGGACGGCCGCCCTGGTGGGGCGGGCGACCACCTCGCCGGCCGTGGCGGGCACCACGACCAAGGTGATCGGCACCAGCAGTTCGGGCAGCACCGGCGTCGCGGCCGTGGCCGCCGCCGTCAGCCCGAGCATCGTGGAGATCAGCGCGACGTCCGGCGCCGGGCAGTCGACCGGCTCGGGCGTGGTCGTCACCGGTGACGGTGAGATCGTCACCAACAACCACGTCGTCTCCGGAGCGGACTCGGTCAAGGTCACCTTCAGCTCCGGCAAGTCGGTCACCGCGGCCGTCGTCGGCACCGACGGCGGCAAGGACCTCGCGCTGGTGAAGGCCGAGGGCGTGAGCGGCCTGCCGGTCGCGTCGCTGGGCGACTCCAGCCGGGTCTCGGTCGGCGACCAGGTCGTCGCCATCGGCTCGCCCGAGGGCCTGACGGGCACGGTCACCAGCGGCATCGTCTCCGCGCTCGACCGCGACGTGACCATCTCCACCGGCCAGGGCCAGGGACAGCGACCCGGCGGCGGCACCGGCCGGTGGCCGTTCGAGTTCGGCGGCGGCCAGTACAACGGCGACGTCGGCCCGTCCACGACCACGTACAAGGCGATCCAGACCGACGCCTCGCTCAACCCCGGGAACTCCGGTGGCGCCCTGATCAACATGAACGGCGAGATCATCGGCATCAACTCGGCCATGTACTCCGCCGCTTCCTCCTCCTCCGGCCAGGCCGGCAGCGTCGGCCTCGGCTTCGCCATCCCCGTGAACACCCTCAAGGCAGACCTCGACACCCTGCGCAACGGCGGCGGCGACAGCTGACCGCACCGCACCGAAGGGACGTGGGCACCATGAACGTCTTCCTGAGCACCTCCCTCCACCCCGCCGGAGTCCCGTCCGGCCCCTCCGACCGCGCGCTGATCCCCTACCGGGAGCCGGCCGCCCGCGAGCCGGAGATCGCGACCACCCGCCGGTACGCGCGCCGCTACGCCCGCCGGGCGATTGCGGCCCACCGCCTCGCCGCCGTGCGAGGCTAAGAACCGGAGCACCCCACCGCACCCCCGGCGGCACCCACCGCCCCCGACCCCCATCCCGCGAGG
>NZ_JARAVO010000105.1:0-30592 GCF_033792805.1 Streptomyces sp. PA03-1a | reverse complement strand
CGCACGCACTCCCGGGAGCGTGGCCCCGAACCGGCCCGCCACCTCCTCCAACCGTGTTCGTGCCCGTCTCGCCCGGCTCGGCGTCCAGCGTTCCAGCCCGTACAACCCGGTCCTGGAGCCCCTGCTGCGCATAGTCCGCAGCAACGACCCCAAGGGCGACACGTCGCAGCTGCGCCAGATCGAGCGCGCCTACCAGGTCGCCGAGCGCTGGCACCGCGGCCAGAAGCGCAAGAGCGGCGACCCGTACATCACGCACCCGCTGGCGGTCACGACGATCCTGGCCGAGCTGGGCATGGACCCGGCGACGCTGATGGCCGGGCTGCTGCACGACACCGTCGAGGACACCGAGTACGGCCTGGACGCGCTGCGCCGCGACTTCGGCGACTCCGTCGCGCTGCTGGTGGACGGCGTCACCAAGCTGGACAAGGTCAAGTTCGGCGAGGCCGCGCAGGCCGAGACGGTGCGCAAGATGGTCGTCGCCATGGCGAAGGACCCGCGCGTGCTGGTCATCAAGCTCGCGGACCGCCTGCACAACATGCGCACCATGCGTTACCTCAAGCGGGAGAAGCAGGAGAAGAAGGCCCGCGAGACGCTGGAGATCTACGCCCCGCTGGCGCACCGGCTGGGCATGAACACCATCAAGTGGGAGCTGGAGGACCTCGCGTTCGCGATCCTCTACCCCAAGATGTACGACGAGATCGTCCGGCTGGTCGCCGAGCGTGCCCCCAAGCGGGACGAGTACCTGGCGGTCGTCACCGACCAGGTGCAGCAGGACCTGCGCGCCGCCCGCATCAAGGCGACCGTCACCGGTCGCCCCAAGCACTACTACAGCGTCTACCAGAAGATGATCGTGCGGGGCCGGGACTTCGCCGAGATCTACGACCTGGTGGGCATCCGCGTCCTGGTCGACACCGTCCGCGACTGCTACGCGGCGCTGGGCACCATCCACGCGCGGTGGAACCCGGTGCCGGGGCGGTTCAAGGACTACATCGCGATGCCCAAGTTCAACATGTACCAGTCGCTCCACACGACGGTCATCGGGCCCAGCGGCAAGCCGGTCGAGATCCAGATCCGCACCTTCGACATGCACCGCCGCGCCGAGTACGGCATCGCGGCGCACTGGAAGTACAAGCAGGAGGCCGTCGCCGGCGCCTCCAAGGTGCGCACCGACAGCCCGAAGTCCGCCAAGAAGGACGACGCCGTCAACGACATGGCGTGGCTGCGGCAGTTGCTCGACTGGCAGAAGGAGACGGAGGACCCGGGCGAGTTCCTGGAGTCGCTGCGCTTCGACCTGTCCCGCAACGAGGTCTTCGTCTTCACCCCCAAGGGTGATGTCATCGCGCTGCCCGCCGGCGCGACCCCCGTCGACTTCGCGTACGCAGTCCACACCGAGGTCGGCCACCGCACGATAGGGGCGCGGGTCAACGGCCGCCTGGTGCCGCTGGAGTCGACCCTCGACAACGGCGACACCGTGGAGGTCTTCACCTCCAAGGCGGCGGGCGCCGGCCCGTCCCGCGACTGGCTCGGCTTCGTCAAGTCCCCGCGCGCCCGCAACAAGATCCGCGCCTGGTTCTCCAAGGAGCGCCGCGAGGAGGCCGTCGAGCAGGGCAAGGAAGCCATCGCGCGTGCGATGCGCAAGCAGAACCTGCCGATCCAGCGGGTGCTCACCGGCGACTCGCTCGTCACGCTCGCCCACGAGATGCGCTACCCCGACATCTCCGCGCTCTACGCGGCGATCGGCGAGGGGCACATCACCGCGCAGTCCGTCGTGCACAAACTCGTCGAGGCCCTGGGCGGTGAGGAGGGCGCGACCGAGGACATCGCCGAGGTCACGACCCCGTCGCGCAGCCGCACCAAGCGCCGCTCGGCCGCCGACCCGGGTGTCATCGTCAAGGGCGAGAAGGACGTCTGGGTCAAGCTGTCCCGCTGCTGCACCCCGGTGCCGGGCGACCCGATCATCGGCTTCGTCACCCGCGGCAACGGCGTCTCCGTGCACCGGGCGGACTGCGTGAACGTCGAGTCGCTCTCGCAGCAGCCCGAGCGGATCATCGACGTCGAGTGGGCGCCGACCCAGTCCTCGGTCTTCCTGGTCGCCATCCAGGTCGAGGCGCTGGACCGGTCCCGTCTGCTGTCGGACGTCACGCGTGTCCTGTCCGACCAGCACGTCAACATCCTGTCCGCCGCCGTCCAGACCTCCCGCGACCGGGTGGCCACCTCGCGCTTCACCTTCGAGATGGGCGACCCCAAGCACCTCGGGCACGTCCTGAAGGCCGTGCGCGGCGTCGAGGGCGTCTACGACGTGTACCGGGTGACGTCGGCGCGCCAGCGCTGACACGGCGCGGAGAAGCACGCAGAAGGGCCCGCACGCCTCGCGTACGGGCCCTTCGTCCTTCGTGGTCCTGCCGATGCCCCGGTGGCTCAGCGGAGCATCAGCCGAGCCTCAGCCGCCGAACTCGTCCAGGGACTTCAGCGCCTGGTCGAGCAGCGCCTGCCGCCCGTCCAGTTCCCGCTGCAGCTTGTCGGCCTTGGAGGTGTTCCCCACCGCCCGCGCCGCCTCGATCTGCTCGCGCAGCTTGTCGACGGCCGCCTGGAGCGCCCCGGTCAGGCCCGCGGCACGCGCCCGCGCCTCGGGGTTGGTGCGGCGCCACTCGGCCTCCTCGGCCTCCTGGATGGAGCGCTCCACCGCGTGCATGCGGCCCTCGATGCGCGGCCGGGCGTCGCGCGGCACGTGGCCGATCGCCTCCCAGCGCTCGTTGATGCCGCGGAAGGCGGCGCGCGCCGCCTTCAAGTCGGTGACCGGGAGCAGCTTCTCGGCCTCGATGGCCAGCTCCTCCTTCAGCGTGAGGTTCTCGCGCTGCTCGGTGTCGCGCTCGGCGAAGACCTCGGAGCGGGCCGCGAAGAAGACGTCCTGGGCGCCGCGGAAGCGGTTCCACAGGTCCTCCTCCGCCTCGCGCTGGGCGCGGCCGGCGGCCTTCCAGTCGGTCATCAGCTCGCGGTAGCGCGCCGCCGTGGGACCCCAGTCGGTGGAGCCGGACAGCGCCTGCGCCTCCTCCACCAGCTTCTCCTTGCGCCGGCGGGCGTCCTCGCGCTGCGAGTCGAGCGCCGCGAAGTGGGCCTTGCGCCGCTTGGAGAAGACCGAACGGGCGTGGCTGAAGCGGTGCCACAGCTCGTCGTCGGTCTTGCGGTCCAGCCGGGGCAGGCCCTTCCAGATGTCGACCAGGGCGCGCAGCCGCTCACCGGCGGCCCGCCACTGCTCGCTCTGCGCCAGCTGCTCGGCCTCGGTGACCAGGTCCTCCTTGGCCGTCTTGGCCTCCTCGGAGGCCTTGGCCTTGGCGACCTTGCGCTCCTCGCGGCGCGCGTCGACCTGGTCGGTCAGCGCGTCCAGCCGCTTGGCGAGGGCTTCCAGGTCTCCCACGGCGTGGGCCTCGGTCACCGTGGCGCGCAGGTGATCGATGGCGGTCAACGCGTCCTTGGGGGACAGGTCGGTGGTCTTCACCCGGCGTTCGAGGAGGCCGATCTCGACGACGAGGCCCTCGTATTTCCGCTCGAAGTAGGCGAGCGCCTCCTCAGGGGAGCCTGCCTGCCACGAGCCGACTTCACGCTCGCCATCGGCCGTACGCACGTACACGGTCCCCGTCTCGTCGACGCGGCCCCACGGGTCGCTGCTCACAGCGCCTCCTCCACGTGATGCCCGGCCGCCGTACGGCTCGCGGGCATCGTCCACAGTTCCATTCGGCCGGGCCGTGCCCTGACCGGTCCGACGGTCCGCTCACATCCATGGTGCAGCCGTCGGAGCAGGCACCCTACACAACGCCAACATAGGCGACCGGTGCCCCGGCTGTCCGCATCCCGCACCCGCGAAATTCACCTGCGGGTGCGGGACGCGGCGGTCAGGACTTCCCGACCGTCGCCTTGTTGATCACCACGGTGGCGTTCGGGGCGCCGTCTCCGGCACCGGTCGACTCGCCCGCGGCCGCGATCTTGTCCAGCACCTTCATGCCGGCCGCGCTGATCGTCCCGAACGGGGTGTAGTTCGGCGGCAGCGGGCTGTCCTTGTAGACCAGGAAGAACTGGCTGCCGCCGGTGTGCGCCTGGCCGGTGTTGGCCATGGCGACCGTGCCTGCCGGGTACGTGCCCCCGGCGATCTCCTTCGCCTTCAGGTTCTCGTCCGGGATGGTGTAGCCGGGGCCGCCGCTGCCCTGGGCCGTCGGATCGCCGCACTGCAGCACGTAGATGCCGCTGGTGGTGAGCCGGTGGCACTTCGTGTGGTCGAAGTAGCCCTTGCCGGCCAGGAACGCGAAGGAGTTGACCGTGTGCGGGGCGTTCTTCGCGTCGAGGTCCAGCGCGATGTCGCCACAGGTCGTCTGCAGCGCGAAGGTGTACTTCGCCGCGGTGTCGACGGTGACCGCGGGCTCCTTCTTCCACTGCTCCGTGCCGGGGCTGCCCGCGGCGGGCTTGGCGCACGGGTCGGGCGCCTTGCTCGTCTCCGCGGGGGTGGGGGAGGCGCCCGCGGCGGCGGCGTCGTCCTTCTTGGGGTCCGAACCGAAGGCGCCGGCCGCCCAGGCCGTGGCGCCCGCCGCCAGGACCACGGCGAGCACGGCGGCGACCACCGCGTTGCGCCGTACGGTCTTCCGGTGGGCCTGCACACGGCGGTCGTGCTGCCGCTCGAACTTCTCCCGGGCGAGCTGGCGCCGCCGCTGATCCTTGGTGACCACTGAGCCGTCTCCCGATGCGTTCTGCTCGTCGCGTCCGAATGTGACAAACGTTCGCCGCCGATCTTCGCGCCCGGCGCGCCCCCCAGTCCAGCGACGTTACTGGTTCGCGATGGCCGCGTCGGCGCCGGTAGGCTCGTGGGACCGCCGTCGTGCGGTACGACCTGCCGAGAACGACTGCCGACAGAAGGACGAACGTGCTCATTGCCGGGTTCCCCGCCGGGGCCTGGGGCACCAACTGCTACGTGGTCGCCCCCGCCGCCGGTGAGGAGTGCGTGATCATCGACCCGGGCCACGAAGCGGCCCAGGGCGTCGAGGACACGCTCGCCAAACACCGTCTCAAGCCCGTCGCCGTCATCCTCACCCACGGCCATCTCGACCACACGGCCTCGGTCGTCCCGGTCTGCGGGGCCCATGGCGTCCCGGCCTGGATCCACCCCCGGGACCGCTACATGCTGAACGACCCGGAGAAGGCCCTCGGCCGCTCGATCGGCGCGCAGCTGCTCGGCGAACTGACCATCGGCGAGCCCGACGACCTGAAGGAGCTCACCGACGGCAGCACGCTGGAGCTCGCCGGTCTCGAGCTGTCCGTGGCGCACGCGCCCGGCCATACCGAGGGGTCGGTGACCTTCAGGCTCCCCGAGACCGCCGAGATCCCCTCGGTGTTCTTCTCGGGCGACCTGCTGTTCGCCGGCTCCGTCGGCCGCACCGATCTGCCCGGCGGTTCCATGGACGAGCTGTTCGTGTCGCTGGCCCGTGTGTGCCTGCCGCTCGACGACTCGACCGTGGTGCTGTCCGGCCACGGACCCCAGACGACCATCGGCCGTGAGCGCGCCACCAACCCGTACCTGGCGGAGGTGGCCCGCGGCCTCGGAGGGGACGACCACCCCGCCCCTCCGCGACGAGGAATGTGACGAGAGACCTCCTGTGAGCACCTTCCAGGCCCCCAAGGGCACCTATGACCTCCTGCCGCCCGATTCCGCCGTGTTCCTGGCGGTCCGCGAGGCGCTGGCCGCGCCGCTGCGGCGGTCCGGCTACGGCTACGTCGAGACCCCCGGATTCGAGCAGGTCGAGCTCTTCTCCCGCGGCGTCGGCGAGTCCACCGACATCGTGACCAAGGAGATGTACACCCTCACCACCAAGGGCGGCACGAACCTCGCGCTGCGCCCCGAGGGCACCGCCTCCGTGCTGCGCGCCGCGCTGGAGGCCAACCTGCACAAGGCCGGCAACCTGCCGGTCAAGCTCTGGTACTCCGGCTCGTACTACCGCTACGAGCGGCCGCAGGCCGGGCGTTACCGCCACTTCTCCCAGGTCGGCGCCGAGGCGATCGGCGCCGAGGACCCGGCGCTGGACGCCGAGTTGATCATCCTGGCCGTGGACGCCTACCGCTCGCTGGGGCTGCGTGACTTCCGCCTGCTGCTCAACTCGCTGGGCGACCGCGAGTGCCGTCCGGTCTACCGGGCCGCCCTCCAGGACTTCCTGCGCGGCCTCGACCTCGACGAGGACACCCGGCGCCGGATCGAGATCAACCCGCTGCGCGTCCTGGACGACAAGCGCGACAGCGTGCAGAAGCAGCTCGTCGGGGCCCCGATGATGCGCGACCACCTGTGCGAGGCCTGCAAGGCCTACCACGAGCAGGTGCGCGAGCTGCTGACGGCCGCGGGCGTGGCCTACGAGGACGACCCGAAGCTGGTGCGCGGTCTGGACTACTACACCCGCACCACCTTCGAGTTCGTGCACGACGGCCTCGGCTCGCAGTCCGCGGTCGGCGGCGGCGGCCGCTACGACGGCCTGTCCGAGATGATCGGCGGCCCCGCGCTGCCGTCGGTGGGCTGGGCGCTGGGCGTGGACCGTACGGTGCTGGCCCTGGAGGCCGAGGGCATCGAGCTCGAACTGCCCGCTGCCACGCAGGTGTTCGCCGTGCCGATGGGCGAGGAGGCGCGCCGGGTGCTGTTCGCGGTGGTCACCGAGCTGCGCCGGGCGGGCGTCGCCACGGACTTCGCCTTCGGCGGCAAGGGGCTGAAGAACGCGATGAAATCAGCCAACCGTTCGGGAGCGCGCCTGGCGATCGTCGCCGGCGAGCGCGACCTCGCCGAGGGCGTCGTGCAGGTGAAGGACCTGGAGAGCGGCGAGCAGAGCGCGGTGCCGCTCGACGGCGTCGTCGCGGCCGTGCGCGAGCGGCTCGTCTGACCGTCCGGCGGTCACGCGGCCGGCCGGTGTCCCCACCGGCTGGCCGCGCCGTGCGCGCGCACCGGCCGTCGGCCACCGGCCTCCCGGCCGCGGGTCACTCCGGCCGTCCCCGCTCGATCCACCGGGCGATCCGCTCCGGCCGCATCGGCCGCCCGAAGTACCAGCCCTGGCCCCAGTCGCAGCCCAGTGAGCGCAGCCGCCGGGCGTGCTGGGAACTCTCCACGCCCTCGGCGGTGACCGTGAGGCCGAGCGCGTGCGCCAGCGACACCAGGCCGCCGACGATCCGCCAGCCCACCGGGTCGTCCGTTCCGGCGCGGTGGGGGTCGGTGACGAACGCGCCGGCGATCTTCAGCCCGGACACCGGAAGATCCCTCAGGTAGGCGAGGTTCGACCAGCCGGTGCCGAAGTCGTCGACGGCCAGTGAGACCCCGGCGTCGGCGATCGCCTGCAGGGCGCGCAGCGACTCGTCCTCGGGCCCGATCACGGCGCTCTCGGTGATCTCCAGCTCCAGGCGCCCGGGTTCGAGCCCGGTGCTCTCCAGGATCGACGTGACGTCGTGCACCAGGCCGGGGTTGCGGATCTGACGGACCGCCAGGTTGACGTTGATCTGCGGGGCCGCCTCCCCGTAGCGCCGCACCCAGGCGGCCGCCTGCCCGACCGCCCGCTCCAGGATCCACCGGCCCAGCGGCATGATCAGCCCGGTCTCCTCCGCCGTCCCCACGAACTCGTCCGGCCCCAGCACCCCGAACTGCGGGTGACGCCACCGCACCAGCGCCTCCACCGCCGCCAGGGAGCCGTCGGCGAGCGAGCACAGCGGCTGGTAGTCGATGAAGAACTCCCCGCGGTCCAGCGCCACCGGCAGCCGTACGGAGATGGCGTACCGGCTCACGGCGCGCGCGTTGTGCCGGGGGTCGAAGAGAGTCCAGCGGCCGCGGCCGGCCTCCTTGGAGCGGTACAGCGTCAGATCCGCCGCCCGTACCGCCGCCCCCGGGGTCGTGGCGGCGATCCGCTGCGCCAGCACCCCGACGCTCGCGCCGATCGTCAACTGCTGGCCGCCCACGAGGAAGGGCCGCGCGAGCGTGGTCAGGACGAGCTTGGCGACCGCCACCGCCTCCTGGTCGCCGCGGCACTCCTCCAGCAGCACCACGAACTCGTCCCCGCCCAGCCGGGCGACCAGGTGCCCCAGCGGGGCGAGCGCGGCGTCCAGCCGCTCGGCCACGGCCGTCAGCAACTGGTCCCCGGTCCCGTGACCGAGGCTGTCGTTGACGACCTTGAAGCCGTCGAGGTCGACGTAGCACAGGCCGAAGCGGGCGCCGGGCTGCGGCTGCTCGAAGAGGCCCTCCAGCCGCTCGAAGAACGCCGTGCGGTTGGGCAGCCCGGTCAGCGGGTCGTGGGTGGCCTGGTGACGCAGCCGCTCCTGCAGCCGGTAGCGGTCGGTGATGTCCTCGACCATCGCCACCTGGTAGCGGGGCTCGCCGTGTTCGTCGCGGATCAGCGAGACGGTCAGGTGGGTCCACACCACCTCGCCGTCGCGCCGGTAGTACGGCTTGTCGCACTGGAACCGCTCGCGGCGGCCGTTGACCAGGTCGTCGTACGCCTCCCACACCCCCGGGGCATCCTCGGGGTGCACCAGCTCCGTGACCCGGCGGCCCCGCAGGTCCTCCGGGCGGGCCCCGAGCAGATCCCGGAGCGCCTGGTTGAACTGCACGATCGTGCCGTCCACGTCCGCGATGCCGATGCCGATGGCGGCGTGTTCGAACAGGGCGCGGAACCGGGCCTCCGAGGCGTGCCGGGCCCGCTCGGCGTCCTCACGGGCACGGAAGGCCGCGCGCTGGATCGCCTCCTGCTCGCGAAGCGTCCGCTCGCGCAGCGCCGCCGCCCAGCCGGAGGCGAAGGCGCCGGCCACCACCGGCACCCGGTCGGGAGCAGCCGGCTGGATCTGCAGCAGCGCCACGGCGGCCGCCAGGATCTCCGGGTCGGTGAAGTGGGCCTCCACCAGCAGCATGCCGGCCTGTTCCGCTTGCGCGGTGTCGCACGTGGGGTCGCCCAGCGCCCGCCCGAGCAGCTCCGCGGTCGTTGCCGCCACCCGGTGCAGGGTCAACGGGGGCAGGGCGAGCCCCGGGCCGGAACGCAGCAGGTGCGACCAGGCGTCCGCGAAGTCCGGGGCGGGTCCCGCGACGGGCGACGGCGACTGGCTCACGGCCGCCTCCCCACGCCGGCCAGGCCCGACATCCACTCCGGATGCGGCCCCACCGACTCGGGGCCCTCCGGGCGCCACTCGGGCAGCCACACCAGGCCCGGCGGCAGGAGGTCCCAGCCGTCGAAGAACGCCGTCACGTCCTTCCTGGTCCGCATGACCAGCGGCGTCGTGGTGCGCCGCGCGTACAGCTCCGCCAGCGAGTCCGCCTGCTCGGGGCGGCTGTCCCGGGAGGCGTGGGTGAGTACCAGATGGCTGCCGGGCGGTACCGCGTCGCGCAGCGCGCCCACGATCTTGGGGGGGTCCTCGGCGTCGGTGACGAAGTGGAGCATCGCCACCAGCAGCACCGCCACCGGTTCCCCGGGTGCCAGCAGGGCGGTGACCTCGGGCCGGGAGAGCAGGTCGCCGGTGTCGGTCATGTCGGCCATCACCATGGCGCTCAGCGGGTCGTCCTGGAGCAGCAGGCGGCTGTGGGCCACCGCGATCGGGTCCAGATCGACGTACACCACGTGTGCTTCCGGGCGGACGGCCCGCGCGACCTCGTGCACGGCGCCGAAGGTCGGGATCCCGGAGCCGATGTCCAGGAAGCGGGTGATGCCCAGGCCGGCGAGGTGCTGGACCGCGCGGCGCAGGAAGGCGCGGTTGGCACGCATGATCACCGGCAGGTCGGGCCACAGCGCCATGGCCTGCCGCGCCATGTCGCGGTCGGCCTCGAAGTTGTGGGATCCGCCCAGGTAGTAGTCGTAGACCCGGGCGGCGTTCGGCGTCTCGACGTCCGTCCCTGCGGGCACCCACTCGGGTCGACGCATGGGGCACCTCTCCCCGTCGAAGTGGATCCTCGGATCTCCGGGTCCTCTGAGAATCCTATATGTCTTATGTATGCGCATTTTTGGAGGGTGCGGTCCATCGCGCCTGCGCGGCGGCCGATAACACGGCGCGACGGCTGCCACACGAAGAGCAGCAGAATTCCGCCCTCCCGCCCGGCCGTTGTCGCTCGCGCGGGTGACACGGCACCATGGGACCCGGCACTTCCGGCAGGTTCGACGCGTTGGGCAGTGCGGCACATCCCCGACCCACGGAAACGGCGACATGGTGACTACGGTGGTTGACACGGCTCGCACCGACGGCGGGAGCCAGGAGTCCACGGACGGGCTCGTCGGCGCGGGCAGGGCCTTCACCTGGCTGCTCGTGGTCTGCGGTGCGCTCGGCCTGCTCGCCTCGTGGGTCATCACGATCGACAAGTTCAAGCTGCTGGAGGACCCGAACTTCGTCCCCGGCTGCAGCCTGAACCCGATCATCTCCTGCGGCAACATCATGAAGAGCGAGCAGGCGCACGCCTTCGGCTTCCCCAACCCGATGATCGGCATGGTCGCCTACCCGGTCGTCATCGCCCTCGCCGTGGGAATGCTCGCCGGCGCGCGCTACCGTCGCTGGTTCTGGCTCGGACTGCAGGCCGGGACGCTCTTCGGCGTCGGCTTCGTCACATGGCTGCAGTACCAGTCGCTGTACAGCATCGGCTCGCTGTGCCTGTGGTGCTCGCTGGCGTGGGTCGTCACCATCGCGCTGTTCTGGTACACCCTCGTCCACAACCTCAAGCACGAGATCATCCCGGCGCCCGCCCGTGTCCGGGACCTGGTGCTGGAATTCCACTGGGTCGTCCCCGTCCTCTGGTACGGCGTGATCGCGGTGGCGATCCTGACCCGCTGGTGGACGTACTGGAGCACCCTGATCTGACGGCGGGGCCGCGGTGTCGGTGCCGTGACATAGGCTTCCTTGCCGTGGAGCCCGACCTGTTCACCGCCGCCGCAGAGGAACGCCAGTCGAGGGAGCCCGGAGGCAGCCCCCTGGCCGTACGGATGCGCCCGCGCACCCTCGACGAGGTCGTGGGGCAGGGCCATCTGCTCAGGCCCGGGTCGCCGCTGCGGCGCCTGGTCGGCGAGGGCGGCGGCGGACCGGCGGGACCGTCCTCGGTGATCCTGTGGGGTCCGCCGGGCATCGGCAAGACGACCCTCGCCTACGTCGTCAGCCACGCCACCAACAAGCGCTTCGTCGAGCTGTCGGCGATCACCGCGGGCGTCAAGGAGGTCCGCGCGGTCATCGAGAGCGCCAAGCGCGAGTCCGGCGGTTACGGCCGCGACACCGTGCTCTTCCTGGACGAGATCCACCGGTTCAGCAAGGCCCAGCAGGACTCCCTGCTCCCCGCCGTCGAGAACCGCTGGGTCACCCTGATCGCCGCCACCACCGAGAACCCGTACTTCTCGATCATCTCCCCGCTGCTGTCCCGGTCCCTGCTGCTCACCCTGGAGCCCCTGACCGACGACGACCTGCGCGGCCTGCTGCGGCGGGCGCTCGCCGACGAGCGCGGGCTCAAGGGCGCGGTCACGCTGCCCGAGGACACCGAGGAGCACCTGCTGCGGATCGCCGGCGGGGACGCCCGCCGGGCGCTGACCGCCCTGGAGGCCGGCGCGGGCGCGGCCCTGGCGAAGGGCGAGCCGGAGATCTCCCTGAGCACCCTCGAGGAGACCGTCGACCGCGCCGCCGTGAAGTACGACCGCGACGGCGACCAGCACTACGACGTGGCCAGCGCCCTGATCAAGTCCATCCGCGGCTCGGACGTGGACGCCGCCCTGCACTACCTGGCCCGCATGATCGAGGCGGGGGAGGACCCGCGGTTCATCGCCCGCCGGCTGATGATCTCCGCGAGCGAGGACATCGGCCTGGCCGACCCGACCGCGCTGCCCACGGCGGTCGCCGCGGCCCAGGCGGTGGCGATGATCGGCTTCCCGGAGGCCGCGCTGACCCTCAGCCACGCCACGATCGCGCTCGCCCTGGCCCCCAAGTCCAACGCGGCGACGACGGCCATCGGGGCCGCGCTCGCCGACGTACGCGCGGGCAAGGCGGGGCCGGTCCCCGCGCACCTGCGCGACAGCCACTACAAGGGCGCCGCGAAACTCGGGCACGGCCAGGGCTACCAGTACCCGCACGATCTGCCCGGTGCCATCGCCGCCCAGCAGTACGCGCCGGACGAGATCCACGGCCGGCGCTACTACGAGCCGACGCGCTACGGCGCCGAGGCCCGCTACGCCGACGTCCTGGAACGGGTCAGGGAGCGGCTGGCGGGGGAGTAGCGCCACGCCCGCTGGGGCCGGGTGCGCCGGGGCCGGGGCCGGGTCAGTGCTCCTGTGCGGCCGCGGCCTCCTGCGCGGCGTCGAAGAGCGTGTGCATGGCCCGGTGCAGGTCGGCGTGGCCCCGTACGGGCTCCAGGAACTCGAAGCGCGCGTCGAAGGTGCCGTCCTCGCCGGTGAAGCGCACCCGCAGCCCGAAGCGGTCCAGGGCGAGCGGCACCGCGGTGGTCGGCGTGCTGCGGCAGGCGCCGGTGCCGCCGGCGAGCGCGCACAGCCAGCCCACCTGGTCGGCGTGGGCGGCCGCCAGGTGCTGCAGCAGCTCCGCCTCGTGCTCGACCAGCGGGTCGGGACGGGCCGCGGCGAACTCGTCCGGCTCCACCTGCTCCGCGCCCCACAGGTCGTCCAGCGACGCCTCGCCGACCTCCAGCCGTAGCCGCACCTTCCCGGCCGGGGCCGGCAGGTCTCGCGCGACGGTGAGCCAGCCGGCGATCCAGGCGCGGCCGCGGATGCGTCCGGGCACCGCGACCGGGGCGACGTCAGTGATGTCGAGCACAGCCGTGAGGTCGTCGTCCTCGGCGTGCGTGGCGGCCCGTACGGCGGGCGATTCCGCGGGGAACAGCAGGAACAGGTCACCGTCGGTGCCCACGATCCGCTCGTCCGGGACCATGAGCTCGGGGAGGTCGGGCACCAGGCCGGGAATCACCAGGATGGCGGAGGCGGTACTCTGTACGAGAGTTCGTGTGCGCTCGGCTGCTGACGGCAGTCGGGCGGTTTCATGCCCGCTGGGACGCGGCTGACCATGAGCTGATCGGACCCCCGTCAAGTCGGCGCCCGCCGTGGCGTCGGCGGCGCCCTGCGTGGCGTCCATTCCGTCCGTGATGCGCGTGGTGTTCCCAGGGCGAGACATACGATCTCCTTCGCTAAGGTAAGCCTTACCTAACTTACATGGAGGTCTGGGAAACGTGAACCAGTCGCGTCCCAAGGTCAAGAAGTCGCGTGCCCTCGGCATCGCCCTGACGCCGAAGGCCGTCAAGTACTTCGAGGCCCGTCCCTACCCGCCGGGCGAGCACGGCCGTGGCCGCAAGCAGAACAGTGACTACAAGGTCCGACTGCTGGAGAAGCAGCGGCTGCGCGCGCAGTACGACATCTCCGAGCGCCAGATGGCCCGTGCCTACGACCGCGCCCGCAAGGTCAGCGGCAAGACCGGCGAGGCCCTGATCGTCGAGCTCGAGCGCCGCCTGGACGCCCTCGTCCTGCGCGCCGGCCTGGCCCGCACGATCTACCAGGCCCGCCAGATGGTCGTCCACGGCCACATCGAGGTCAACGGCCACAAGGTCGACAAGCCGTCGTTCCGCGTCACCCCCGACGACGTCGTGATGGTCCGCGAGCGCTCCCGCGCCAAGACCCCGTTCCAGGTCGCCCGTGAGGGCGGCTGGGCCGGCGAGGGCGAGACCCCGAAGTACCTGCAGGTCAACCTGCAGGCGCTGGCCTTCCGCCTGGACCGTCTGCCGAACCGTCGTGAGGTCCCCGTGATCTGCGACGAGCAGCTCGTCGTCGAGTACTACGCTCGCTGACGCCTGCCCCACCCGGCACGCACGTCAGCCCCGGCGCCCCGCCCTTCCGGCGGGGCGCCGGGGCTTTCGCGTGCCCGGGGCGACCCTGCTCGCCCCGGTCAGTCCTGGGCGGACCGGCCGAGCGGCGCGCCCGCGGGCAGCGAATCGGCGGGTGGCACGGGACCGCGGGGCGGACGCGGGCCGGTGCGTGTCGGGGGCAGCCCGGTCAGGGCCCGGGCGACGGCCGCGTCGAGGTCGAGGACGCCCCCCTCGGCGTACGCCCCCTCGTAGCCGACCCGGCCCAGCTCGGCGCGGGCCAGTTCCTCGCAGCGCTGGTGGGGGATGCCGAAGTGGCGCGAGCCGAACACCGGCAGCCCGACGAGCCGCCAGATGCCGCCCGCCGCGCCCTGCAGCACCGCCGCCTCCCGGGCGTCCCCCGGGACCCGCAGCAGCGCGAGCAGCTCGATGCCGAGCACGATGCCCACCATGTCGCGGAAGGTGTGGTTGATCCGCACGCACTCGGCCGCCAGTTCGGCGGCGAGCACGGGGTCGTCCTGCCACCAGGCGATGACCGCCCGCGTGTAGAGCGCGTACGCCAGCGCCCAGCGCTCCCCGTGGTCCTCGCAGACCTCGCGGATGTGCTCGCAGAGCTCGATCCCGCCCTCCAGGTCCCCCTCGAAGGCCACCGCCATCGCCAGCTCGACCTCGGCCATGATGACGTTGCTGTTGAGCTCGCCCAGCGTCCGGTAGTGCCCCAGCGCCTCCTCGAACAGCGCCTTGGCGCGCGGCAGGTCGTCGCTGAGCAGCGCCCCGCACCCCATGCGGTGGACCGCGTACGCCACCGCCGTCGCGTCGCCGGTGGCCAGTGCCTGCTCCCGGCACTCGTACAGCATGCCCAGCGCCGCGGTGCCGTCGCCCTGGAGGATCGAGACGTAACCGCACACCCACAGCGCCTTGGCGCGCTGACCCGTGGGCTCGTGGTCGGCCGCCAGCGCGCGCTCCAGCCAGTACCTGCCCTCGGCGAGCCGGCCGCAGCCGACCCAGAAGAACCACAGGCTCGCCGCCAGATACTGCCCGGTCCGCAGCTCCTCGGGGACCTCCAGGGAGAACTCCAGCGCGGCCCGCAGGTTGGCCAGCTCCCGCTCGGTGCCGGCCGAGATCTCCTCCTGCCGCGCGCCGAACCACTCCATCTCGCCCCAGGTGGCGAACCCCAGGTACCAGTCGCGGTGCCGGGTCCGCAGCCGCCGTTCCTCGCCCAGCTCGCGCAGCCAGCCCAGCCCGTACTCGCGCACGGTGTCCAGCAGCAGGTAGCGCACCACGCCCGCGTCCTCGCGGCGCAGCACCACCGACTTGTCCACCAGGTCCGCCAGCAGGTCCACCATCGTGTCGGCGGTCACCTCGCCGCCCGCGCACACGTACTCGGCCGCGTCGAGGTCGAAGTCCCCGGCGAACACCGACAGCCGTGCCCACAGCAGCCGTTCGCGCGGGGTGCACAGCTCGTGGCTCCACCCGATGGTGGTGCGCAGCGCGCGGTGCCGTTCGGGACCGCCCGTGCCGCCGCGCCGGGTGAGCAGCCGGAAGCGGTCGTCCAGCCGCCCGGTGATCTGCCGCACCGACAGTGCCCGCACGCGGCCCGCCGCCAGTTCCAGCGCCAGCGGGATGCCGTCCAGGTGGCGGCAGAGCTCCTCCACCTCGGCCCGGTTGCCCCCGTCCACGGTGAAGCCCGGCAGCACCGCGGCCGCCCGGTCGGCGAACAGCTCCACCGCCTCGTCGGCGTCGCCCAGCGGCTCCAGCGCCACGATGTGCTCGCCGGCCACCCCCAGCGGCTGCCGGCTGGTGGCCAGCAACCGCAGTCCCGGTGCCCGCCGCAGCATCGCCTCGGCCAGCTCCGCCGCCGCCTCCACCTGCGGTTCGCAGCAGTCCAGGACGAGCAGCAGCTCGCGGCGGGCCAGGAAAGCACCGAGCGCGGCCCGGGGACCGCGCGTGGTGTGGTCGGTGAGGCCGAGCGCGTCCGCCACGGCGTGGTCCACCAGTCCCGGATCCCGTACGGCCCCCAGCTCGGCCAGCCAGACCCCGTCGGCGAACCCGGCGCGCAGCCCGGCCGCCGCGCGCAGCGCGAGCCGGGTCTTGCCGACCCCGCCCACGCCGGTCACCGTCACCATCCGGGCCCGCTCCAGCAGGCGGGCCACGTCGTCGAGCTCGCGCCGCCGGCCGACGAAGTGGTTCAGCTCGCACGGCAGGTTGCCGGGCGTCGTCTCATGGCGCATGGGTCACGGAGGGTATCGTCAAATAAGCGGAACGTACAGTCCGGGCCCCCTCGCCCGGGCCGGTGGCGGGCGGCCCCGGCCCGCAATGCGGTACGGAGCGTGCTGCCCGTCGCGATAAGGTCGGTACCTGATCGGTACCTGGTTGGCGCGGTGGATCCGAGGGAGTGGCAGCGTGTCCGGTGGAGAGGTGGCCGGCCTCATCGTGGCCGTCTTCTGGGCGATCCTGGTGTCGTTCCTCGCCGTGGCACTCGTGCGGCTCGCGCAGGCGCTCCGTCAGGCCACCCGCCTCGTGGCGGAGGTGACCGACCAGGCCGTGCCGCTGCTCGGCGAGGCCTCCGAGGCGGTCCGTTCCGCCCACGCCCAGCTGGCCCGCGTGGACACCATCACCTCCGACGTCGCCGAGGTGACCGCGAACGCCTCCGCCCTGTCCACGACCGTCGCCTCCACCTTCGGAGGCCCCCTCGTGAAGGTCGCGGCCTTCGGCTACGGCGTGCGGCGCGCGGTCACCCTCCAGGCCAAGGGCGCCGCCAAGAAGCGCACCGTGGTCGTCGGCCGGACGCTTCCGTCCGCCCGCAGCCGTAAGTCAAGGGGCTGACCTGCATGTTCCGCCGTGCCTTCTGGTTCACCGCCGGTGCCGCCGCCGGGGTGTGGGCCACCAACAAGGTCCATCGCAAGATCCGCAGCCTGACCCCTGAGAGCCTCGCGGCGAAGGCGGCCGACAAGGCCCTCGAGGCCGGGGACCGGCTGCGCACGTTCGCGCAGGACGTCCGCGCCGGGATGACCGAGCGCGAGGAACAGCTCAACGACCAGCTGGGCCGTACGGCCCCCGACCTCGACATGCCGGCCCAGCGGCCGGAGATCGCGTACCACCACCGGAAGGACGAACACTGATGGAGTCGGCAGAAATCCGCCGCCGCTGGCTGCGTTTCTTCGAAGAGCGCGGGCACACCGTCGTGCCGTCGGCGTCGCTCATCGCCGACGACCCCACGCTCCTTCTGGTGCCCGCGGGCATGGTCCCGTTCAAGCCCTACTTCCTGGGTGAGGTCAAGCCGCCCTTCCCGCGCGCCACCAGCGTGCAGAAGTGCGTCCGCACGCCCGACATCGAAGAGGTCGGCAAGACCACCCGCCACGGCACCTTCTTCCAGATGTGCGGCAACTTCTCGTTCGGCGACTACTTCAAGGAAGGCGCCATCAAGTTCGCCTGGGAGCTGCTCACCTCTCCCGTGGCGGACGGCGGTTACGGTCTCGACCCCGAGCGGCTGTGGATCACCGTCTACAAGGACGACGACGAGGCCGAGCAGATCTGGCGCGAGGTCGTGGGCGTGCCCGCCGAGCGCATCCAGCGTCTGGGCATGAAGGACAACTTCTGGTCCATGGGCGTCCCCGGCCCCTGCGGGCCGTGCTCCGAGATCAACTACGACCGCGGCCCCGAGTTCGGCGTCGAGGGCGGCCCGGCCGTCAACGACGAGCGGTACGTGGAGATCTGGAACCTGGTCTTCATGCAGTACGAGCGCGGGGAGGGGACCGGCAAGGAGGAGTTCCCGATCCTCGGCGACCTGCCCGCCCAGAACATCGACACCGGTCTCGGTCTCGAGCGTCTCGCCATGATCCTGCAGGACGTGCAGAACATGTACGAGACCGACACCCTGCGCGCGGTCATCGACAAGGCCACCGAGCTCACCGGCGTCGCCTACGGCGCCGCGCACGACTCCGACGTCTCGCTGCGCGTGGTCGCCGACCACATGCGCACCTCCGTCATGCTGATCGGCGACGGAGTCACCCCCGGCAACGAGGGCCGCGGCTACGTGCTGCGCCGCATCATGCGCCGCGCCATCCGCAACATGCGGCTGCTCGGCGCCACGGACGCCGTCGTCGGCGAACTCGTCGACACCGTCATCAAGACGATGGGCCAGCAGTACCCGGAGCTCGTCGAGGACCGCAAGCGCATCGAGACGGTCGCCCTCGCCGAGGAGACCCGCTTCCTCAAGACGCTGAAGGCCGGCACCAATGTGCTGGACACCGCCGTCACCGAGGCCAAGTCCGCCGGTTCCGGTGTGCTCTCCGGCGACAAGGCCTTCCTGCTCCACGACACCTGGGGCTTCCCGATCGACCTCACCCTCGAAATGGCCGCCGAGCAGGGCCTGTCGGTGGACGAGGACGGCTTCCGCCGCCTGATGAAGGAGCAGCGGGACCGCGCCAAGGCCGACGCCCTGGTGAAGAAGAGCGGTCATGTCGACATGTCGGCGTACCGCTCCATCGCCGACACGGCCGGGAGCACCGTCTTCACCGGGTACACCGACAACGAGGGCGAGGCCAGTGTCGTCGGCCTGCTGGTCGACGGTGTGCCCTCGCCGGCCGCCAACGAGGGCGACGAGGTCGAGGTCATCCTCGACCGCACCCCCTTCTACGCCGAGGGCGGCGGCCAGCTTGCCGACACCGGCCGCATCCGCACCGAGTCGGGCGCCGTCATCGAGGTGCGCGACGTGCAGCAGCCCGTGCCCGGCGTCACCGTGCACAAGGGCAGCGTCCAGGTCGGCGAGGTGACCGTCGGCTCCGCCGCGTTCGGCAAGATCGACCTCGGCCGCCGCCGCGCCATCGCCCGCGCCCACAGCGCCACCCACCTCACCCACCAGGCGCTGCGCGACGCGCTCGGTCCCACCGCCGCCCAGGCCGGTTCGGAGAACTCCCCGGGCCGCTTCCGCTTCGACTTCGGCTCGCCGGCCGCCGTGCCGGGCAGCGTGCTGACCGACGTCGAGCAGAAGATCAACGCCGTGCTCTCCCGCGAACTCGACGTCACCGCCGAGATCATGAGCATCGACGAGGCCAAGAAGGCCGGCGCCATCGCCGAGTTCGGCGAGAAGTACGGCGAGCGGGTGCGCGTGGTGACCATCGGCGACTACTCCAAGGAGCTCTGCGGCGGCACGCACGTCCACAACACCGCCCAGCTGGGCCTGGTCAAGCTGCTCGGCGAGTCCTCGATCGGCTCCGGCGTGCGCCGGGTCGAGGCCCTGGTCGGCGTGGACGCGTACAACTTCCTCGCCCGCGAGCACACGGTCGTGGCTCAGCTCCAGCAGCTGGTCAAGGGCCGTCCGGAGGAGCTCCCTGAGAAGATCTCCGGCATGCTCGCCAAGCTCAAGGAGGCCGAGAAGGAGATCGAGCGCTTCCGCGCCGAGAAGGTCCTGCAGGCCGCCGCCGGGCTCGCCGCCTCCGCCCAGGACGTCAAGGGTGTGGCCCTGGTCACCGGCCAGGTGCCGGACGGCACCGGCGCCGACGACCTGCGCAAGCTCGTCCTGGACGTCCGCCAGCGGATCAGCGGCGGCCGCGCCGCTGTCGTGGCCCTGTTCACCGTCGCGGGCGACCGCCCGCTGACCGTCATCGCCACCAACGAGGCGGCCCGTGAACGCGGTCTGAAGGCCGGCGAGCTGGTCCGCACCGCCGCCAAGACCCTCGGCGGCGGCGGTGGCGGCAAGCCGGACGTCGCCCAGGGCGGCGGCCAGAACGCGGACGCGGTCGGCGAGGCCATCGCCGCCGTGCAGCGCCTCGTCGCCGAGACTGCCTGAGGTCGTCGATGCGCAGGGGTCGCAGGATCGCGATCGACGTCGGGGACGCCCGCATCGGGGTCGCCTCGTGCGACCCCGACGGGCTGATCGCCACACCCGTCGAGACGGTGCCCGGCCGGGACGTCCCGGCCGCGCGCCGGCGCATCGCGCAGATCATCGAGGAGTACGAGCCGATCGAGGTCCTGGTCGGCCTGCCCCGCTCGCTCAGCGGGCGGGAGGGGCCGGCCGCGGCCAAGGCCCGCGAGTTCGCCCAGGATGTGGCGAAGATCATCTCCCCCGTTCCGGTGCGCCTCGTTGACGAGCGGATGACCACCGTCACGGCCACCCAGGGCCTGCGCGCATCGGGCGTCAAGGCCAAGAAGGGACGTTCCGTCGTCGACCAGGCGGCGGCCGTGGTCATCCTCCAGAGCGCCCTCGAGACCGAACGGGTGTCTGGTAAAGAGCCGGGCGAGAGCGTCGAACCGTTTATCTGATCGCGGTACGGTAACGTTCCGCGCAGCACGGCGGCTCCACAGTCTGATCCGTGGGTGCCGACGGGTCGGGACCCTCCCGCCCGCGCCACAAGCGCCGGCCGGCTGCCGCCTCGCGAACCGAACCGTAGGGGATCGATGACTGACTATGGCCGGAGCCCGGGCTCCGAAGCATGGCACCCCGAAGACCCTCTCTTCGGTGACCAATGGGGACAGCAGCAGCACCCGCAGCAACACCAGCACCAGCAGCACCAGCAGCACCAGCAGCACCAGCAGTATTCCCAGTACCAGCAGCACCCGCAGAACCAGCAGCAGCACCCTCAGTACCCGCAGCAGGGCGGTTGGGACCCCTACGGCGACACCGGTCAGCAGCAGCAGCAGCAGTACCCGTACGACCCGCAGCAGCAGTACGACTCCTGGGGCGCCCCGGCCGGCTACGGCCAGGACGGGTACGGCGGTCAGCAGCAGCCCGACTACTACGGGCAGGGCGGCTACCCGCCCCCGCAGCGGCCCGACCAGCGCTACCCGGAGCAGCAGCCCCAGTACCAGCAGCAGCCCCCGCAACAGCAGCCTCAGCAGCAGCCGCAGCAGCCGCAGCGGCCGCAGCGCTCCCGGCCGGCCGAGCAGGAAGCCCCGCTCTGGGACGACGAGGGGGGCGCCGCCGACGACCACTCCTTCTTCTCCGGCGCGGACGACGACGAGGACGACGAGCCGCAGCCGGGCCGCAACGACCGGCGCGGCCGCGCGGGCAGGGGCGGCAAGACCGGGCAGGGCGGCAAGAAGCGCCGCTCCGGCATGGCGTGCCTGGTCGTGCTGGTCGTCCTCGGCGGCGGCATCGCAGGGGCCGGCTGGTTCGGCTACCGCTACTACCAGAGCAACTTCGGTCCGCCCCCGGACTTCGCCGGGCAGGGCAGCGGCGAGGTCCAGGTCGAGGTACCGCAGGGCGCGAGCGGCATCCAGATCGGCAACATCCTCAAGAAGGCCGGCGTGGTCAAGAGCGTCGACGCCTTCACCGCGGCCGTCAGCAAGGACCCCAAGGGCAACTCCATCCAGGCGGGCGTCTACGTCCTGCACAAGGAGATGGCCGCGTCCAGCGCCGTCACGATGATGCTCGACCCGAAGTCGCAGAACGTCCTGGTCATCGCCGAGGGCCTGCGCGACGTGCAGATCTACGCGATCATCGACGCCAAACTGGGGCTCGACAAGGGCGCCACCGCCAAGGTCGCCGAGGACCAGGTCGGCAAGCTCGGGCTGCCCGACTGGGCTGATGACAACAAGGACATCAAGGATCCGCTGGAGGGCTTCCTCTGGCCGAGCCGCTACAGCGTCGGCAAGGACACCAAGCCCGCCGACCTGCTGCGCAGCATGGTCACCAACGCCAAGAAGCAGTACACCAAGTACGACGTGGAGGCGAAGGCCGAGAAACTGGGGCTGGAGTCACCGCTGCAGGTCGTCACCCTGGCCAGCCTGGTGCAGGCCGAGGGCAAGTCGGACGAGGACTTCCGGAAGATGTCGCGGGTCGTCTACAACCGCCTCAAGCCGACCAACACCGAGACCAACGGCAAGCTCGAGTTCGACTCGACGTACAACTACCTGAAGAACCAGAGCGAGATCAACCTCTCGCTCAAGGAGCTCCGTACCTACGACGACGCCTACAACACGTACTACTACCGGGGGCTCCCGCCGGGGCCGATCGGCAACCCCGGAGCGAAGGCGCTGGCCGCGGCCATGGATCCCGAACCGGGCAAGTGGTACTACTTCATCTCCCTCGACGGGCACACGACCAAGTTCACGGAGACGCTCGCGGAGCACGACAAGCTCGCCAAGGAGTTCGACAAGAAGCACAACGGCTGAGCCGCCGCCGGGGCGCCGCACGGAGAACGTCCCCCGTGCGGCGCCCCGCTGCCGTCCCGAGCGCCGCCCGGACCGGGCGGATCTTGAGGCCCTAGACTCGACCGGGCGTCCCCTCCGCCGGCCGGACGGGGGCGGCCCGGATCGACGGACACCACGCAGCCGAGGGGACCAGCCCATGACGAAGAGCCCGCGGGGGGCCGCGCGTGCCTAGGGCAGCGGTCCTCGGAACGCCGATCACGCACTCCCTCTCCCCGGTGCTGCACCGCGCCGCCTACGCGGAACTGGGGCTGGCCGACTGGACGTACGACCGCTTCGAGGTCGACGAGGCCGCGCTGCCCGGTTTCCTGGCCCGGCTGGGCGAACTGCCCGGCGGTGGACGCTGGGCCGGGCTGTCGCTGACCATGCCGCTCAAGCGGGCGGTCATCCCGCTGCTGGACGAGGTCAGCGCCACCGCCTCGGCCGTCGAGGCCGTGAACACGCTGGTGCTCACCGAGGACGGACGCCGGCTGGGCGACAACACCGACATCCCCGGGATGGTGGCGGCCCTGCACGAGCGCGGCGTCGGACGTGTCGGCTCCGCCGCCGTGCTCGGCGCCGGGGCGACCGCCTCGTCCGCGCTGGCCGCGCTGGCGCAGATCTGCGACGGCGAGGTCACCGCGTACGTGCGCAGCGACACCCGCGCCGGCGAGATGCGGCAGTGGGGCGAGCGGCTCGGTGTGGCCGTGCGGACGGCCGCCTGGGAGGACGCCGAGCAGGCCCTGGCCGCGCCCCTGGTGATCTCCACGACGCCGGCCGGCACCGCCGACGCGCTCGCCGCCGCCGTGCCCGAGCGTCCCGGCACGCTCTTCGACGTGCTGTACGACCCCTGGCCCACCACCTTGGCGTCGGCCTGGGCGGAGCGGGGCGGGGCCGTCGTCGGCGGACTCGACCTGCTGGTGCACCAGGCGGTGCTGCAGGTGGAGCTGATGACCGGCCGCAAGCCGGCCCCCCTGGCGGCCATGCGGGCGGCCGGCGAGGCGGCGCTGCACCGCCCCTGACCGGTCCGGAGGTGTCCACGGCGCTGTCCGCCCAGCGGACCGCGCCCCGCCTTCGCCGCGGGACGTGAAAGGATCGGTTTACGCACGGATGGTCCGGTCCGCCTCGCCGCGGTCCGGGCGATGATGAAGGAGCGAGCACCGTTGAGCAGGTTGCGCTGGCTGACCGCGGGGGAGTCGCACGGCCCCGCACTCGTCGCGACGCTGGAGGGTCTGCCCTCCGGTGTGCCGATCACCACCGAGATGGTGGCGGACCACCTCGCGCGGCGGCGGCTCGGCTACGGCCGCGGTGCCCGTATGAAGTTCGAGCAGGACCAGGTCACCTTCCTCGGCGGCGTGCGCCACGGGCTCACCCTGGGCTCCCCGGTCGCGGTCATGGTGGGGAACACCGAGTGGCCCAAGTGGGAGCAGGTCATGGCGGCCGACCCGGTCGACCCCGAGGTCCTCGCCGGGCTCGCCCGCAACGCCCCGCTGACCCGGCCCCGCCCCGGCCACGCCGACCTCGCCGGCATGCAGAAGTACGGCTTCGACGAGGCCCGGCCGATCCTGGAGCGCGCCTCCGCCCGCGAGACCGCGGCCCGTGTCGCACTCGGCGCCGTGGCCCGCTCCTACCTCAAGGAGACGGCGGGCATCGAGATCGTCTCCCACGTGGTGGAGCTCGCCTCGGCCAAGGCCCCGTACGGCGTGTACCCCACCCCCGCCGACGTCGACAGGCTCGACGCCGACCCCGTGCGCTGCCTGGACGCCGACGCCAGCAAGCGGATGGTCGCCGAGATCGACCAGGCCCACAAGGACGGCGACACGCTCGGCGGCGTCGTCGAGGTGCTCGCCTACGGCGTGCCCGTCGGCCTCGGCAGTCACGTGCACTGGGACCGCCGGCTGGACGCCCGGCTGGCCGCCGCCCTCATGGGCATCCAGGCCATCAAGGGCGTCGAGGTCGGCGACGGCTTCGAGCTCGCCCGCGTCCCCGGCTCCAAGGCGCACGACGAGATCGTCGCCACGCAGGACGGCATCCGCCGCTCCACGGGCCGTTCCGGCGGCACCGAGGGCGGCCTGAGCACCGGCGAGCTGCTGCGGGTGCGGGCCGCGATGAAGCCCATCGCCACCGTGCCGCGTGCGCTGGCCACCGTGGACGTGAACACCGGCGAGGCCACCCAGGCCCACCACCAGCGTTCCGACGTCTGTGCCGTCCCGGCCGCGGGCATCGTCGCCGAGGCGATGGTCGCCCTGGTCCTGGCCGACGCGGTCGCGGAGAAGTTCGGCGGCGACAGCGTCACCGAGACCCGTCGCAACGTGCGCGGCTACCTCGACAACCTGGTGATCCGATGAGCGGCCCCGTCGTCGTCCTGGTCGGCCCGATGGGGGTCGGCAAGAGCACCGTCGGCGAGCTGCTCGCCCTGCGGCTGGGCACGACCTGCCGCGACACCGACGCCGACATCGTCGAGGCCGAGGGCCGTCCGATCGCGGACATCTTCGTCGAGGACGGCGAGGAGCACTTCCGCGCCCTGGAGGCCGGGGCCGTCCGCGTCGCGCTCGCCGAGCACCAGGGCGTGCTCGCGCTCGGCGGCGGCTCGATCCTCGACGAGGACACCCGCAAACTGCTCGCCGGGCTGCCCGTGGTCTTCCTCGACATGGACGTCGCCGAAGCCGTCAAGCGCGTCGGCCTCGACGCCGCCCGCCCCCTGCTCGCCGTCAACCCGCGGCGGCAGTGGCGCGAGCTGATGGAAGCCCGCCGCCCGCTGTACACCGAGGTCGCCCGCGCCGTGGTCAGCACGGAGGGCCGGACCCCCGAGGACGTCGCGGACGCCGTCCTGGACGCACTGGAGCTGAAGAACGCATGACGGAGCACGCCGCCCACACCCCCATCCGCATCCAGGTCGGGGGCAGTGCGGGCACCGAGCCGTACGAGGTGCTGGTCGGCCGGCAGCTGCTCGGCGAGCTGCCGGGCCTGATCGGCGACAAGGCGGTGCGGGTCGCCGTCATCCACCCCGAGGCCCTGGAGGCCACCGGCCAGGCGCTGCGCGAGGACCTGGCGGAGCAGGGCTACGAGGCCGTCGCCATCCAGGTGCCCAACGCCGAGGAGGCCAAGACCACCGAGGTCGCGGCGTACTGCTGGCGGGCGCTCGGGCAGTCGGGATTCACCCGTACGGATGTCATCGTCGGCGTCGGCGGCGGTGCCACCACCGACCTCGCCGGGTTCGTCGCGGCGACGTGGCTGCGCGGGGTCCGCTGGGTCGCCGTGCCGACCACCGTGCTCGGCATGGTGGACGCCGCGGTCGGCGGCAAGACGGGCATCAACACCGCCGAGGGCAAGAACCTCGTCGGCGCCTTCCACCCGCCCGCCGGGGTGCTCTGCGACCTCGCGGCGCTGGAGTCGCTGCCGGTCAACGACTACGTCAGCGGTCTCGCCGAGATCATCAAGGCCGGCTTCATCGCCGACCCCGTGATCCTGGACCTGATCGAGCAGGACCCGGCCGCCGCCCGCGGCCCCGAGGGCCCGCACACCGCGGAGCTCCTCGAGCGCGCCATCCGCGTCAAGGCCGAGGTGGTCTCCGCGGACCTCAAGGAGTCGGGCCTGCGCGAGATCCTCAACTACGGCCACACCCTCGGCCACGCCATCGAGAAGAACGAGCGCTACAACTGGCGGCACGGCGCCGCCGTCTCCATCGGCATGGTGTTCGCCGCCGAACTCGGCCGCCTGGCCGGCCGTCTGGACGACGCCACCGCCGACCGTCACCGCTCCGTGCTGGAGTCCGTCGGCCTGCCGCTGACCTACCGCGGAGACCAGTGGCCGCGGCTGCTGGAGACGATGAAGGTGGACAAGAAGTCGCGCGCCGACCGGTTGCGCTTCATCGTGCTGGACGGCCTCGCCAAGCCGACCGTCCTGGAGGCCCCCGACCCCGGGGTGCTCCTCGCCGCCTACGCGGAGATCTCCAAGTAGGCCCGCACGCGCACGGGACGGCGGATCCCGAACGGCCGGGCACCCCGTGGGCTGCCCGGCCGTTCACACAACTGCGGCCGTTGACGGTACCGTTCGGTCGAACCTGAAAGCTCTTGTACGGACGGAGTGGCCTCGATGCAGCATGCCGTGGGTGCGCCGCTGCCACCGCCGCACGGTGGGCAGCAGGCCGGGCAGCCAGGGCCGCCGCCGCAGCCCCCGGGCACCACCGGCCACTTCCCGATGGCCCAGGGAGCCCCCGTCCAGCACCCGGTCCAGCCGCCCCCGCAGCCCGCGGCCGGCGGCGGCGCTCCGTTCACGGGCACCACGCACGGCCCCGTCGCTGTCCTGCTGATCGGCGCGGCCGGCGCGGGCAAGACGACCATCGCCCGGCACTGGGCCGACCACCGGGGCGTACCGACCGCCCACATCAGCCTGGACGACGTCCGCGAGTGGGTCCGCTCCGGCTTCGCCGACCCGCAGTCCGGCTGGAACGACCACTCCGAGGCGCAGTACCGCCTCGCCCGCCGCACCTGCGGCTTCGCGGCCCGCAACTTCCTGGCGAACGGCATCTCCTGCATCATCGACGACGCGGTCTTCCCCGACCGCCCGGTCGTCGGCCTCGGCGGCTGGAAGCGGCACGTGGGGCCCGGTCTGCTACCCGTCGTCCTCCTCCCCGGCCTCGACATCGTGCTGGCCCGCAACGCCCAGCGCAGCGGCAACCGGCGCCTGTCGGACGAGGAGGTCGCCCGCATCCACGGCCGCATGGCCGGCTGGTACGGCTCGGGGCTGCCGATCATCGACAACTCCCACCTGGACGTCGCCGCGGCCGCCGCCGCGCTCGACAGCGTCGTCACCCGCAGCCTCCAGGGCCCGCCCGCCTGGTAGCCACCGCCCGGCGGCTCTCGACAGGCCGACCGGCGGCCCGCGACGTACGCTCGCCACATGTCCGAGGTGCACGCTGCCCGCAGGGAACGCCTCCGGGACCGTTGCGCGGCGGCCGGATCGGCGGCGGCGCTCGTCTCGCGTCCCGCCAACGTCCGCTACCTGACGGGCTGCGCCCCGCCGGGGACCGTGCTGCTCGTGGGGCCGGGTCCCGAGGACGTGCTGGTCCACCACCGTCACCCGTCCGGCGACCTGGCCGAGGGCCGGCTCCCGGACGACGTGCGGGCCGTCGTCCTGTCCGGCCCCGACGGCGACCCGGCGGTCACCGCCGCCGCGCTGGCCGCGGACCGCAAGGCGGAGGCCCTGGCGGTCGAGGAGCACCACCTCACCGTCGCGCGGCACCGCGCCGTCGGCAGCGCCGCGCCGGGCGTGAGCCTGTCCGACCTCGGCTCGGCCGTGGAGCAGCTCCGCCTGGTCAAGGACGAGCAGGAGATCTCCGCGTTGCGGATCGCCGCCGAGATCGCCGACCAGGCGCTCAGCGAACTCCTGGAGTCGATCCTGGTGGGCCGCACCGAACGCCACCTCGCCCTGGAGCTGGAGCGCCGCCTCATCGACCACGGCGCCGACGGCCCGGCCTTCCCCACCTGCGTGGGCACCGGCCCCCATTCGGGTGCGGCGCGCCATCTGCCCACCGACCGGCGGGTCGAGGAGGGCGACTTCCTCACCGTGTGCCTGGGCGCCTGCTACCGCGGCTACCGCTGTGAGGTGGGGCGCACCTTCGTCATCGGCACCTCGCCCGCGGACTGGCAGATCGAGCTGTACGACCTGGTCTTCGCGGCCCAGCGGGCCGGCCGCGAGGCCCTCGCACCCGGCGCCGCCTGCCGCGACGTGGACCACGCCGCACGCCACGTACTGGAGTCCGGGGGCCACGGCGAGGCCCTGGGGGAGTCCACCGGACACGGCGTCGGACTGGAGATCGGCGAGGACCCGCGGTTGTCCCCCTCGGCCATGGGTAAACTGGACGCTTGCGTGCCGGTCACCGTCGAACCGGGAGTCCACATCCCGGGCCGTGGCGGTGTCCGCATCGACGACACACTCGTCGTGCGTCCACCGACGGACGGCGGGCCCGAGCTACTCACCATCACGACCAAGGAGCTGCTCGCCCTGTAGAGGGCGGCCGCGGCTCCGGGTCCCCGAAGCAGCAGTGCAGGAGATTCCGCAACCGTGGCCACCACGAACGACCTCAAGAACGGCCTCGTGCTCAAGCTCGACGGCGGCCAGCTCTGGTCCGTCGTCGAGTTCCAGCACGTCAAGCCCGGCAAGGGCCCCGCCTTCGTCCGTACGAAGCTCAAGAACGTGCTCTCCGGAAAGGTCGTCGACAAGACCTTCAACGCCGGCGTGAAGGTCGAGACGGCCAACGTCGACAAGCGCGGGATGCAGTTCTCCTACAAGGACGGCGAGAGCTTCGTGTTCATGGACATGGACACGTACGACCAGATCTACATCACCCCCGAGGTCGTCGGCGACGCCGCCCACTTCCTCCTGGAGGGCTTCGAGGCCGTCGTCGCCATGTACGAGGGCTCCCCGCTCTACATCGAGCTCCCGGCCGCCGTCGAGCTGGTCATCGAGTACACCGAGCCCGGCGTCCAGGGCGACCGCTCCACCGGGGGCACCAAGCCCGCCAAGCTGGAGACCGGCTACGAGATCGGCGTCCCGCTCTTCATCACCACCGGTGAGAAGATCAAGGTCGACACCCGCTCGGGTGAGTACCTCGGCCGGGTGACCAGCTAACCGTGGCTGCTCGTAACAAGGCCCGCAAGCGCGCCTTCCAGATCCTCTTCGAGGCGGAGCAGCGGGGTGTCAGCCCCAAGACCGCCATGGCGGACTGGATCAGGCTCGCCCGGACCGACGACCGGCAGCCGCCGGTCAGCGAATACACGATGCAGCTCATCGAGGGCTACGCCGAACGGGCGAGGCGCATCGACGAACTGCTGTCGAAGCACGCCGTGGGCTGGACCCTCGACCGGATGCCGGTGACCGACCGGAACATCCTGCGGCTCGGCGCCTACGAGCTGATCTGGGAGGACGACGTCCCCGACGCCGTCGTCCTGGACGAGGCCGTGCAGCTGGCCAAGGAGTTCTCCACCGAGGAGTCGCCCTCGTTCGTGAACGGCCTGCTGGCCCGTCTCAAGGAGCTGAAGCCCAGCCTCCGGGAGGACTAGCCCCCGACACCGCCCACCGGGCCCGGAACGCCGCGCGTTCCGGGCCCGTGGCGTGCCCGGCCGGCGCCTTGCACGCCGTGCCGGGGCGGGCGACGGGAGGGCAAACACAACCGCCCCTCGGACGCGGCCTGGCGGCCGCGCCCAAGGGGCGGGACGTTTCTGCTTCCCGAGGGCGTCAGCCCTCCTCGTGCTGCACCGCGCGCCGTGCGTCCGCGTCGAGGACGCCCCAGCTGATCAGCTGCTCGGTCAGGACCGAGGGCGACTGGTCGTAGATGACGGCGAGGGTGCGCAGGTCGTCCTGGCGGATCGACAGCACCTTGCCGTTGTAGTCGCCGCGCTGGCTCTGGATGGTCGCGGCGTAGCGCTGCAGCGGACCGGCCTTGTCGGACGGCACCTGGCTCAGTCGCTCGAGGTCGAGGACGAGCTTCGGCGGCGGCTCGGCGGCACCGCCGGGCGCGGAACCGGGCAGCAGCTCCTGGACCGGAACGCCGTAGAAGTCGGCGAGCTCGGCGAGGCGCTGCACGGTCACGGCGCGGTCGCCGCGCTCGTAGGAACCGACCACCACGGCCTTCCAGCGGCCCTGGGACTTCTCCTCGACACCGTGGAGGGAGAGTCCCTGCTGTGTGCGGATGGCGCGGAGCTTCGCTCCGAGCTGCTTGGCGTAATCGCTGGACATATGGCTCCCCGGACGGAAACTCAGTAACTCACTGTGAGGTTACGCAGCGTAATTGGAATCCGTCAAGCCGAATGGTCCACACCGGTCCCCCGGAAGAGCGAGGAATGGCCGGTCAACGGCCTTTCGGCCGGGATCTGCAGTCGATCGTGGTACGGGTGGCGGACCCGCCCCGAGAGCCGCGCCAGGCGGCCGCCAGGCCCCGCCAGGGAGCACGCCAGGGTGCCTGATACGGTTGACCCGTACGTTTTGGCGTCCTTTAAGGCCCGTCCAGTGAGGCGGGGAAGGAGGTCCCTTTTCCATGACCGTCATCGGTTCCGATCCGGTCCGGCCCGTCCTCGAGGCCCCGGACATCGCGCGGGTGCTGACCCGCATCGCGCACGAGATCGTCGAACGCGCCAAGGGCGCGGACGACGTGGTTCTCCTCGGCATCCCCACCCGCGGGGTCCATCTGGCCCGCAGGCTCGCCGACAAACTCGACGGCATCACCGGCGGCAAGACCCCGGTCGGCTCGCTCGACATCACCATGTACCGCGACGACCTGCGGCTCGGCCCGGCGCGCGCGCTCGCCCGCACCGAGATCCCGGCCGACGGGGTGGACGGCCGGCTGGTCGTCCTCGTCGACGACGTGCTCTTCTCCGGCCGCACGATCCGCGCCGCCCTCGACGCGCTGGGCGACATCGGCCGCCCCCGCGCCGTGCAGCTGGCCGTCCTGGTCGACCGCGGCCACCGCGAGCTGCCCATCAGGGCCGACTACGTCGGCAAGAACATCCCCACCTCGCTGCGCGAGACCGTCAAGGTCCACCTGACCGAGGAGGACGGGCGCGACTGCGTCCTGCTCGGCGTACGCGACGGCTCCCCGGCGGACGAGTAGCCGCGGGCCCGCCCCGGCTCCCGGGGCGGGCCCGCGGC